>JAGGSO010000119.1 GCA_021159055.1 Candidatus Bipolaricaulota bacterium
GTGGGGGGCCTGGAGGATCTCGTCTTCTGTGGGGGGCTTCACGGCTGATGCTGGTACCATGATCACCGCAATCGTGTCACCAACGCCGTTGAATACCTCAAGAGCATATCCATCCTCTCCCTGGGTGGCTGCGGTGGCGGGCAGGTGCTCCACCACTACAGCCACATCGCCCTTGTATAGGTCATACTCCGGTAGATCTTTTGTCAGTGCTACTCGCTGGTAGCGCTGGATCTTCATCGTGGCACCTCCCTTCCAGGTCAAGGTTCCTGTAGTAGCCTAACCATTTATTCTGTGGGATTATTACGTCCTCAGGTTAGTAGCTTATTGAACTCTTCCACGGTCAACCCTGCTTGCCTGATCAAGGCGCGTAATGTGCCCTTGGCAAGCGTTTTGTGATTGGGAACAGAGAGCCGACGGTGCGGTGAATTAATGTGCCTTAAGATGATGTGACTACCCGTCTGATGGTCGATTTCATAACCTACTTTTTGGAGGGCTTGCACTGCTTCTCTTCCTGAGATCAATTGGAGCTTTTTCACAACTTGACCTCGACGATTTCTTCTTCGATAGGAGGGGGAATCGGTTCATCGTGCTTCTGCAAGCTTTCCAAGTAGCCTTTAATGGCATCTCTTATATTCACCAGTGCTTCTTCCCGCGTTTTCCCTTGAGAGATGCACCCAGGCAAGGTGGGACATTCAGCGATATACATCCCGTCCTCATCCTGTTCGATAATGATTCGATACTTCATCGTTTCACCTCCTCGACCCTTTTACCCTAGCTCACGAAAAAGGGGATCAACCATCATTTTCGTCTTTCAAGCCCAATCTTTCCAACGCCTCGAAATACAGCTGTTTCCCCTCTTCCACCAGTCGCGCCCGCTTGTCCTTTGGAGTGGTGAAGGCGATGCGACGGATGGGGAACTTCACCATTGACTGAGCTCTGTACTCCAGAAATCCTCCTCGCAATGCAGATAGTATGCTTCGAGCCCAAAGAAAGCCCAATGCCGAATTGAGCAAGGTTAGGCAAAAATAATCGGCATTAGGAACGATGAAAGTTTTATCGTTCGAGAAAAAGCCGTTTGTGTCGAAACCAAAGGTATTCTCTCGGGCGATCACCGGGTACATAATCTTCGGCTTCTCGAAGTCCGCGTAGTAGTCGATCGAGTCTTGGATCTCGTACCACTTGTAGGAGCCTGGTTTCCTCCCCAGCCATGGTCCTTGGGTTGCTGGATCCCAATCCGGTGGTCTCGGAGTAAGCTCGGTTTTGAATTGCTCAAGATGTTTTTTGATCGCTGGATACCGGTTTATATCCACCCCTCGCCGGGTGAAAATCAGATACCGCCCCTTGTACTCGATCTCGTAGCGCTTGATGTCCTCGCCGATGACGAGCGGCTTGATCAACTCGGTGCTCTTCGGATCCGCGGCGATCAGCCGCGCCCGCGTCTCCGCGTCGATGAAGAACGCCTTGTTGAATCCGGTGAGTACACCACGGCGGATCTCGACTTCTCCTAACCAGGCTTTCAGCGGGACGCTCACCCGCTCCATCTTTTCCAGGATCGCGTACTCCTCCGCGCTCATCAACCGCCAGTCAGGACCGGAGATCGCATCCGGAGGGAGCTCGGTAGCTGTCTTCTTCACTAGCTCGGAGAGGGAGCTAAATTCCAGAGAGGAGACCCGCAGGTAGCGTGTCGGGCCGCTGCCTCCCTTCACCGTCAGGACGATGCACGGATAGGCCGATACGTCCGGGAACACAGGCAGATCGTTGAAATCGATCAGCTCGGCAATATGGGTGTTTTCCCCAAGATACTCCCGCAGCGCCTCGCCGTAGGCGGCGCGGATGAACTTGTTGGAGGTGATCATCCCGAATCGCCCATCCCGGCGGAGGAGGCGATGCGCCCTCTCGTAGAAGTAGACGTAGAGATCGGCCGTACCGGTGTAGGTCGCGTACGCGGTCTTGAAATAGGCCTTGTTCTCCGAGAGCTGCTCCTGTCGCACGTAGGGCGGGTTTCCGATCACCGTGTCGAACCCGGGATTGTCAAGCGGGCGGCCGAAACGATCGAAGAACACATCGGGAAACTCGAGCTCCCAATGGAAGAAACGTTTTTCTTTAGCGATCTGCTGCGCTTTGCGAACCACAGACGTGTCTTTTAATTTATTTTCTTTCTCGGAGACAGTGGCTTCAAGTATCCGATAGTAGTCTTCATCGGCTCGCTCGTTACCAAAGTAGAAGGAAAGCCAGATATCTGCTGCCTGCTTATACTTGCTGATCCAGGTATTTATTAGCTCCCATTCTTGCTTTTTCGCTTCGATCTCTGCACGGGAATCACTCGCCGCTGCCTTTATAAACGCAAGGTGGCTGGTGGCCCTCCCAAGATCTTCTATAAGTTGACTCTCCCAAAGGCCCTTGTCACCAAGGCTTTTGTTCTTGGAAGGGGGGCGTTTGAGATCGTTCACCGTGGCTCCAATAAGCGAGTTGCCGGTACGCAGGTGATGATCGAGGAACGAGAGGGGCTTCCCCTTCGCCACGGTGTGAAGCCAGAGCGAGAGCTTGGCAAGCTCGGTCGCGAGCGGGTTCAAATCAACCCCGTACAGGGACCGCACCGCCACCGTCCGTTTCAGCTCCGAGACGGCCTCTTCCATCTCCTTCCCGGTGAGGGCCGCCTCCAGCCCGGCGATTCGGCGGGCGAGGTAGTTGCAAGCGCTCACCAAAAAGTGACCGGAGCCCATCGCTGGGTCGAGGATCTTGAGGTTCAGAACTCGCTCCCGCGCCCCGGCGAGGAGCTTGTTCCTTTCCTTCTGAAGGAGTCTCCGGTTCTCCCCGCGGGCGCGCCGGACCTTCTCGTCCAGGGAGGCGAGTTCCCCCCGCAGCTCCTGCTCGATCTCGTCCACCAGCGGACCGACAGTCTTCTCCACGATGTAGGAGACGATGTATTCCGGTGTGTAGTAGCTTCCCGTCTTCTTCCGCTCCGAGGGGTCCTTCTCCCAGGTGAGGGTCCCGTCCTGAAGGATCAGTCTGTGTTCGAGTAGCCCCTCGTAGATCGAGCCGAGCTCGCGCACGTCGAGGGTGGCGTAGTCGAGGAATCCACGGCGGCCATCGTCCTCAGTGCAGGTGAGGAGCCGGAGCGCCTCTGCCAGGTAGCGGTCGCCGAGTTGGTACTGTTCCAGGAACGGATAGCGGGCCGGGTCGAACAGTCCGCCGTTGTACTCGTAGATCCCGAGCTCTTCACTCCCGCGATGGATGAACCCGAACAGGTCCTTCAACCGCGACCACAGGGTATGGCTCTCTTTAAGCCAATCGTCGCGGGTCGCAACTTCGCGCTTGATCGCGGAAAGGCCTATCTGGTCCCGATAAACCGGGTTACTCAACGGGAGGAGCTCCTTCTCTTCCTCGCTTTCTGCGTACAGCAGAAACAGGAGCCGGTAGAGGAGGATGAGGCCGTTTTCGTGGATCTCCGGAAGGTCGTCCGGACTGAGGGATTCGTTCCCGTCGAGGAACCCCTGACACAGGAGGCGCAGGGCCTCAAAGACGTTCTCCTTCAGTTCGGTCCCGACCTGTTGGGAGTATTTCACGCTCTCAGTCAACGCCTGGTCGAGGAACCCGCCCTCGGCGAAACTCTCCGCCCGGAAGAAGAGGAGGAAGTACTTGAGAGGCTCAGGATCTTCCGCCGTGATAAGCTCCTCCAGATCAACCTCGTAGAAGATATCGAGTTCTGGTACTGTGTCGCGGTGATAGAGCCGCCAGCGCCGGCCGTTAGTGATCAGACCCCAGCGTACTCCGGAAAGGAGGATGTAATCGTGCATCTGGCTCGCTGGGCCAACGGCGTCGAGGTCAACCTCCCACGCCTTGGCGTCAGCGACGGCAAGGGCATGTTCGAACAGCTTTTTCTCCCCGTCGAACGCCTTCGCCGCCTGTTTCGTCTTCTCATCCGGAAACAGGGCGTAGTCGGGCTGGCGGTGCGTCTTGAAGATCTTACGCGACGGTTGGACAAGGTAGGAGAAGCCTAAAACCTCGCTCAGAATCGGGCGGATCAGCTCCTCCTCAAGAGCGGGTTCGGAAGTGGATGGAAGAGCGGTGGTGAAAAGATCGCGCAGTTGAGCCTGAGCGGATTTCAGTTTCTCCGATGGGATCTTCCACTCTTGGAGGCGCGGAAGACGCTCGGCGAGGAAATCGCGCGAGAACAGCCGGCTGTTTCGATAGGGGATCTTGACCTCTTCCATCTCTTTTGCCATTTTTGATGATCTGCCGAGAAAAAGCAAGCAGGCCCGGTTTGATTCGGAACGGATCCTGTTCATAGAATGGAACTGGAACACTGGAGGTATCGAGAATGACCCAATCTAAGATTACGATCAGGGAGGCAAGGAAAGAGGACTTCGCTGTTATCCAGGAGATTGCGCTGGATTCGATGCCGCATCGCGTGAGCGTCTCGCCGATCCGGGAGGAGGAAAAAGCGGAAGAGAACATGCGCAAGTTCTACGCAAATCTTGTCTCAAACGGGTTAGCTATGTTTCCCCCCGAGTTCGAGGCAGCGGCGTTCGTCGCCATTGACAAGGACGAAAGGCCGATCGGTTATGTGCTTGTTGCAACGAGCGCCAAAGACGATCTCACCGGCGAGCGGCAGGCCTACATCCTCGATATCGTGGTCAGACCCGACCGCCGCGGTCAGGGGATCGGGACGAAGCTCATGGAGAAGGCGCACGAGTACGCACGGGAAAAGGGGTTGCGCTATATCGGCCTGACCGTGGCCTCCGGCAATGAGAGCGCCCTTAATCTTTACCGCAAACTCGGCTACATCGAAGAGTGGAAGCGGATGGCAAGGAGGCTGTGATGACTAAATCACGTTGGCGCAAGGTGATGGCATTCTGATCGACCCTGTCCTTCCGCTACCATGACGCCCAAACCTGCTCCTTGCCCGTAGACTTGCAAACCTCCGTTTGAATGTCGCAATCCTACCTTACTCACCCGCCGTTGATCCTTTACCCCCGAGGGACTACCATGTAGCCTAGGATGAGCATGCCAAGAGTAGGAGAAAAAGCGGGATTTCAAATCTCAGAGAGATTAAAACCGCGCGGGGATCAGCCGAAGGCGATCGCGGAACTGACCGAGGGGGTGCTGGCCGGGCTCAAGTTCCAGACCCTGCTCGGAGCCACTGGTACTGGGAAAACTTTCACCATCGCTCATGTGATCCAGAACGTGCAGCGTCCGACTTTGGTGATCGCCCACAACAAGACCCTGACCGCGCAGCTGGCGAACGAGTTCCGCGAGCTGTTCCCTCACAACGCGGTACACTACTTCGTCTCCTACTACGATTACTACCAGCCGGAGGCGTACATCCCGCAGACCGACACCTACATCGAGAAGGACGCGTCGATCAACGACGAGATTGATCGCCTGCGCCACGCCGCTACATCGGCCCTGTTCGAGCGGCGGGACGTGATCATCGTCGCCTCGGTCTCCTGCATCTACGGCCTCGGCTCTCCGGACACATACCGCGATATGTCGATCGAGCTTGTCCGCGGGGCGGAGATGGACCGCGACGAGGTGATGCGCCACCTGATCGCGCTTCAGTACACGCGCAACGACATCGCGTTCGACCGCGGGACGTTCCGCGCCCGCGGCGACACCCTGGAGATCATCCCCGCCTACGAGGAGCGGATCGTGCGGGTCGAGTTCTTCGGGGACGAGATCGACCGGATCACGATCCTCGATCCGATCACCGGGCACCCGATCCGCGAGGTTGACTCGGTCCGGATCTACCCAGCATCGCACTTCATCACCCCGGCGGATCGCACCCGCCGTGCGATCGAGTCGATCGAGGAGGAACTGGAACAGAGATTGAAGGAGCTGCGCGCGCAGGGGAAGCTCCTCGAGGCGCAGCGCCTGGAGCAGCGCACCCGTTACGACATCGAGATGATGCAAGAAATGGGCTATTGCTCCGGGATCGAGAACTACTCCCGCCACCTCGACGGCCGCGCCCCGGGCGAGCCGCCGGCGGTCCTGCTCGACTACTTCCCCGAGGACTACCTGATGGTGATCGACGAATCGCACCAGACGATCCCCCAGATCCGCGGGATGTACCACGGTGACCGCTCGCGGAAGGAGACCCTGATCGAGTATGGGTTCCGGCTCCCATCCGCCCTGGATAACCGCCCGCTCACGTTCGCCGAGTTCGAACAGAGGTTGAACCAGGTGATCTTCACCTCGGCGACCCCGGGGCCGTACGAGCTGCGCCACTCGGAGAAGATCGTGGAGCAGATCATCCGCCCGACCGGGCTCGTCGATCCCGAGGTGGAGGTCCATCCGGTGCAGGGCCAGGTCGACCATCTGGTGGGGGAGATCAGGAAGGTCGTTGCCCGCGGGGAGCGGGTCCTGGTCACCACCCTCACCAAGCGGATGGCCGAGGACCTGACCGAGTACCTGGTCGAGCTCGGGATCAAGGCGCGCTACCTGCACTCGGAGATCGACACCCTCGATCGGGTGGAGATCCTGCGCGATCTGCGGCTGGGGAAGTTCGACGTGCTCGTCGGGATTAACCTGCTGCGCGAGGGGCTCGATCTTCCCGAGGTATCGCTCGTCGGGATCCTGGACGCGGACAAGGAGGGGTTCCTCCGCTCGGGGACGTCCCTCATCCAGACGATCGGCCGCGCGGCGCGGAACGTGCGCGGGAAGGTGATCCTGTACGCCGACGTGATGACCGATTCGATCAAGCACGCGGTCGACGAGACGAACCGCCGCCGCGCGATCCAGATCGCGTACAATGAGAAGCACGGGATCACCCCGCAGACGATCGAGCGCGATATCACCGACATCCTGTCGGTGATCCGCGCCCCGCAGGAGGAGTACACGCCGGCGGCGGTGAAGGTAGACGGACTCACGCGCGAGGAGATCCTGGCGACGATCAAGAAACTGGACAGAGAGATGCATCAAGCCGCGGACCGGCTCGAGTTCGAGCTTGCGGCCCGTCTGCGCGACGAGATCAAGGCGTTGAAGAAGAAGCTATGAACGTACTGCGCATCAAGGGAGCACGCGAGCACAACCTGAAGAACATCGACCTCGAGATCCCGCGCGATAAATTGGTCGTGATCACCGGGATCTCCGGGTCGGGAAAGAGCTCGCTCGCGTTCGACACAATCTACGCCGAGGGACGGCGACGCTACGTCGAGTCGCTGTCCGCCTATGCGCGCCAGTTCCTCGGCCAGATGGAAAAACCGGATGTCGATTTCATCGAGGGGCTCTCCCCCGCGATCTCGATCGACCAGAAGACGCGAAGCCACAACCCGCGCTCGACCGTGGGGACGGTGACCGAGATCTACGACTATCTGCGGCTCCTGTACGCCCGGATCGGGCATCCCCACTGTCCGAAGTGCGGTCGGCCGATCTCACAGCAGTCGGCGCAGCAGATCATCGACGCGGTGATGGAGCTCCCCCAGGGGACCCGGGTCCAGATCCTCGCCCCGGTGGTGCGGGGACGCAAGGGGGAGTACAAGAAGACGTTCGAGGAGCTGCAGCAGGAGGGGTTCACCCGGGTGCGGGTCGATGGGGTGGTGCGGACCCTGTACGAGGAGATCGAGCTCGCCAAGCAGCGCAAGCACACGATCGAGATCGTGGTCGACCGGGTAGTGGTCGATCAGAAGAAACGGTCCCGGATCGCCGATTCGATCGAGACCGCGCTCAAGCACGGGGGTGGGGTGGTGGTGATCCTGACCGATGACGGGACCGAGCACATGTACAGCGAGCACTACGCATGCGTCCACTGCGGAGTGAGCTACGAGGAGCTCTCCCCGCGGATGTTCTCGTTCAACAACCCGTACGGAGCGTGCCCGGAGTGCGGCGGCATCGGCTACCGCAAGATCATCGACCCCGAGCTGGTGATCGATCCGAGCAAGGGCCTGTTGAACGGCGGGATCCTCCCGTTCGCTGGCAGGAAGTCGCGTTGGTTCGAGGCGCAGATGAGCGCCATCGCCGAGCTACTGAGGATCGACCCGTTCACTCCGCTCGGCAAGATCCCCAAGGAGAAGTTGGACGTGATCCTGTACGGAACCGGGAAAGAATCGATCAGCTTCGACTACCGCTCGACCTCCGGCCACACCCGCCGGGTGAAGCGGCCGTTCAAGGGGATTGTCCCCACCCTGGAGCGGTGGTACCAAGAGACGACATCGCCGGAGTGGCGGGAGGAGCTGGAGCAGTTCATGGCTACCCTCCCCTGCCCGGCCTGCCATGGGGCGCGGCTCAAGCCCGAGGCACTGGCGGTGACGATCAACGGGCTCAACATCCACGAGGTGACAACCCTGTCGATCAGAAGCGCACTCACCTTCTTCGAGAACCTCGAGCTCACGCCGCGCGAGGAGATGATCGCCGCTCAGATCCTGAAGGAGATCAAGGCGCGGCTCGGGTTCATGGTCGCGGTCGGGCTCGACTACCTCACCCTCGATCGCCAGGCAGGGACCCTTGCCGGGGGCGAGGCACAGCGGATCCGGCTCGCGACCCAGATCGGAAGCCAACTCACCGGGGTCCTGTACGTCCTTGACGAGCCATCAATCGGGCTGCACCAGCGGGACAACCGGCGGCTGCTGGCGACGTTGAAGGGGCTGCGCGACCTGGGAAATACGGTGATCGTGGTCGAACACGATGAGGAGACGATGCGGGAATCGGACTTCATCGTCGACCTCGGCCCGGGGGCGGGCAGGCACGGAGGAGAGGTGGTCGTCGCCGGCCCGCCGGAGGAGGTGGCGGCGTGCGACCGCTCGATCACCGGACAGTACCTGTCCGGGAAGCGGCGAATCCCGATCCCGGCGAAGCGCAGGACCGGAAACGGGAAGTACCTGCGCGTCATCGGGGCGGCGGCGCACAACCTGAAGCACATCAACGTCGATTTCCCGCTCGGGAAGTTCGTCTGCGTCACCGGGGTCTCCGGCTCGGGGAAGAGCTCGCTCGTCGAGGACGTCCTCTACCGCGGGGCGGCCCACCGCCTGCACCAGACCGTGCGGCGGCCCGGTCCGCACGAGGACATCCTCGGGATCGAGCACATCGACAAGGTGATCGAGATCGATCAGTCCCCGATCGGCCGCACCCCCCGCTCCAACCCGGCGACCTACACCAAGGTGTTCGACGACATCCGTCAGCTCTTTGCCCGCACCCCGGACGCCCGCCTGCGCGGCTACACCGCAGGGAGGTTCAGCTTCAACGTCAAGGGGGGAAGGTGCGAAGCATGCCAGGGACAGGGGAAAGAGAAGATCGAGATGCACTTCCTCCCCGACATCTACGTCCCGTGCGAGGTGTGCAAGGGGACGCGCTACAACCGCGAGACGCTGCAGATCAAGTACAAGGGGAAGTCGATCGCCGACGTGCTCGGGATGTCGGTCGAGGAGGCATTGACGTTCTTCGCCAACATCCCGCGTATCCGGCGCAAGCTTCAGACCCTATACGACGTGGGGCTCTCCTACATCACCCTCGGCCAGCCGGCGACCGAGCTCTCCGGCGGGGAGGCGCAGCGGGTGAAGCTCGCGAAGGAACTATCGAAGCGGGCGACCGGAAGGACTCTCTACATCCTCGACGAGCCGACCACCGGCCTCCACGCCGCCGACGTGGAGAAGCTCCTCGAGGTGCTGCATCGGCTTGTCGACGCTGGAAACACGGTGGTGGTGATCGAGCACAACCTTGACGTGATCAAGACAGCGGATTGGATCATCGATCTCGGCCCGGAGGGCGGAGACGGGGGCGGGCAGGTGGTCGCCGCCGGGACTCCGGAGGAGATCGCGCTTGCTCCCGGCTCGTACACCGGGAGGTACCTGGCCGAGATCCTGCGCGACCGGCTCCCGGCGGGAGCGAGGGGGGAGAGATGACCGCCCTGACAGTCGTGCTCGGGATCCTGGCTGCTGCTCTCATCGTTTACCTGATCGTCCGGGAGCGGGGCGGGGCCGCCCGGGTCGAGGTCGAATCCCTGCGCGGTGAGGTGCGGGAGGCGCTCACCGCGAGCCAGGAGAACCTGGCCGGCCAGCTCTCCCAGCTGACGGCCCGACTCGACTCCCTCACCGATCAGGTGCGGGCCCAGCTGAAGACGGCGGTTGAGATCTCGGCCCGGTCCGGGGAGAAGATCGACGCGCGCCTGGACAAGGCGACGGAGGTGATCGGGGAGGTGAAGCGGTCGCTCGGGGCGCTGTCGGAGGCGAACAAGCGGATCTACGAGGTCGGCCGCGACATCGCGAGCCTGCAGGAGATCCTGCGTGCTCCCAAGCTGCGCGGTGGGCTCGGGGAGACGTTCCTGCGCGACCTCCTCGGAGAGATCCTTCCCCAGGAGAGGTTCACGCTCCAGTACTCGTTCAAGGACGGTCAGACCGTCGATGCGGTGATCCGCCTCGCCGGGCACCTCGTCCCGGTCGACGCCAAGTTCCCGTTGGAGAGCTTCTCCCGGCTGCGGGAGGCGGAAAGCGACGCAGAGCGGTTGAAGATCAAGCGCGCCCTGGTGCGGGACGTCCGCGCCCACATCGACGCGATCGCCGACAAGTACATCCGCCCGGGGGAGGGGACCCTCGACTTCGCGTTGATGTACATCCCGGCGGAGAACGTGTACTACGAGGTGATAACGCGCGATCCCTCCCTCCCTCCGGATTACGACCTGTTCAGCTACGCCACGACCCGGCGGGTGGTACCGGTCTCCCCGAACTCGTTCTACGCCTACCTGCAGACGATCCTGATCGGGCTGAACGGCCTGCGCCTGTCCGAGAACATCAAGCTCGTCCTCGGGAGGCTGGAGGAGCTGGAGGGCGCGTTCTCCCGGCTCGAGAACGACTTTCAGCTCGTGGGGAAGCACCTGGGAAACTCGGTCAAGCGGTTCGAGGACGCGCAGCGGTCCCTCACCGAGTTCCGCAGCCGGCTCGCCGCCCTCACCGCGTTCAAGGAGGAGGACCAAACCACGGATTAGCCTTTCTTTGCTCGGTCGGGTATCATCTCTGAAAACAGGTTAGGAGGCAACAATGAACAGACTCATCGCGCTATTGGCCATAATCATCATCGGAATCGGGATTTCCGTCAGCGCGACCCAGTACGCCGTCTACTACGCTTCCACCGAGCAGCAGGATACAGCTCTCATCCTGATGAACTCCGGGGGGAACGAGACCTACTACACCCTCAAGATATACGATGCCTATGGATCGCTCCTCGACGCCGTCTCCGGCGACCTCGCGCCGTTTGAGTCCGATTATCACGTTGTATCCGATATCGTCGGGAACGCAGCGACATACTGGGGTCTCGCCCTGGTGGAGACCCCGGGGATCATGACGATCGGACTGGAGACGTTCGTGGACAAGGGATGGCAGGCGTCGGAGAACGTGACCGATGCGGTAATGACCGACGTGACCGCCAAGTACTACTGGTACGGGTTGAACTACGCCAATACCTCCGATCAGGCGACCGGGGTGGTGGCGGTCAACCCGTTCGACACCCCGGTGGCAGGGAAGTTCTTCGTCTACGACGCCAGCGGCAACCAGGTCCACTCCGAGGACTTCCTCCTCGACCCGCACGAGTCAACGTACTTCGCGCTGCGTAAGCTCCTCACGACGGCGGACTCGATGTGGGGGGCGATCGACATCAAAGCGACCGCTCCGATTGTGGTCGCCGGGGAGTACTTCGCAGCGAACGGGACACTGCTCAACGTCGACGAGATCACCCGGTTCTACTTCTACGAGGAGTTTCAATAACCGGGAGGACGGCGCAGCGGCCGTCGGACTCGATCAACTCGAATTCCGTCCCGTACGCCTCCGCCAGCACCGGGGGGACGATCGTCTCCTCCGGCCGACCGGCGGAGAGGAGGCGGCCTGATCCGAGGATGACCACGCGATCCGCGTAGGAAAGAGCGTTGTTCGGAGCGTGCGTGCTCGTCATGATCCCGAGGCCGTCTCCATGCGCCAGCCGCTGCAGCACTCCCATGGTCAGGTGTTGAAACGCGGGGTCGAGGTGGGCGTCAGGCTCGTCCAACAAAAGATAGCGTACCCCCTGAACGAGTCCGCGGGCGACCAGGCATAATCGCTGTTCTCCTCCGCTTATCTTGGTGTACGGACGGTCGCGCAGTCTCCACAGCCCGACCGCGCGGATCGCCTGGGCCGCCAGTTCTCGATCGCGCCGGCCGGGACGGGAGAGGAGGGAAAGGTGCGGCGCTCTCCCCATCAGGACAACCTCCCACACGGTGTAGGCGAAGACCGGGGTGTGGATCTGGGGAACGTAGCCGATCGACCGGGCGCGGGCGCGGGGCGGCAACGTGGCCAGCGGAAGCCCGTCGATCGTTACCTCGCCCGACTCTGGATGCAGGATGCCGGCGAGGCAGGCAAGGAGGGTCGTCTTCCCCGATCCGTTCGCTCCGAGGACAAAGGTGACCATCCCCTCATCCACGCTAGCGCTCACCCGGTCGAGGACCTTCACCCCCTCCCGATAGGAAAAGACGACCCCATCCGCCTGCAGGCTCATCTCCATCCCCCTCCCCGGGCACGCATGACGCGCATGAACAGAAACAGAAATGCCGGGACTCCGATCAATCCAGCGAGAATCCCGAGCGGGATCTCCGTCGAGATCGCGGTGCGGGAGACGTCGTCGAGCAGGAGCAGGGTCATCGCCCCGAGCAGGATCGACGCCGGGATGAGGTGCGTGTGGTCCGGTCCGACGAGGGCGCGGGCGGCATGGGGGACGATCAACCCGACCCAACCGATGATCCCGCTGACCGAGACCGAGGCGGCGACGAGGAGCGTCCCCATCCCGATCGCGACGAGGCGGAACCGCTTGACCGCGACCCCGAGCGCCGCCCCTTCCGCCGCGTCCAGGGTGAGGAGGTTCAGGCGCCAGCGGACGAGCAAGAAAAAAGAAAGGCCGATCCCGGTGATCACGAACAACGGCCACAGCTCCCCGAGCCGCACTCCGGAGAGCCCGCCGAGGAGCCAGTAAGTGATCGCGGGGAGCTGATCGAGCGGATCAGCGACGTACTTGATCAACCCCAACAGCGCGTTGAAGAACGCGCTCACCAGGACCCCGGTCACGACGAGGACGAGGATCGACGCCCCGAACCGCTCCCCGACGAGGATGACGAGCCCCACCGCGAGGAGCGAGAACCCGAACGCGAAGAGCTCCACCCCGACTGGGCTGTGCGACAAAAGCAGGGCGAGCGCCGCCCCGAACGCCGCCCCGGAGCTCACCCCGAGGATGCGCGAGTCGACGAGCGGATTGCGGAATATCCCCTGAAAGACGGCCCCGCTCACCCCGAGGTTCGCCCCGATGCACAAGGCAGCAAGGATGCGGGGGAGACGGACCCGAGTGATCACCGCACGCAGGATTGGGTCAGTGCCGGAGATGAGCGCTGCAATTCCCGAGAAGAACCCGATCCGAAACCTCCCGATGAAAAGCGATGCGAGTGCCACCACCCCCAGAGAGAAAAGGAGCACCCCCAGCATCGTTCTTGGGTTCTTTCTGGTCATTGCGGAAGGAGCCGTCCCACCTCTTCCTCCGTTAGTTCATAGCCGTAGTAGGTCGAGTAGAACCTTTCCAACTCCGCGGCGAGGTCGAGCGGCACCGCCCCGGGATGGAGGACCGCAGCGAGCCACAGGATCCCGACGAGGGAGTCGGGCACCGGGGTGTCCCACGGGGCGATGACCCGCGGCATCTTGTACACCCGTCCGCTTCTCACCGCGGCGATGCTCCCCCAATCGGGATCGTCCAGGATATCGCTCGGGGTCACCTTCCCGTACGGGGCGATGATGATCACCTCCGGGTTCCAAGCGAGGACCTGCTCCAGGTTCACGTTGTTCCAGTATCCTTTGAGCTTCTCGCTCACCGACTCTCCCCCGGCAAGCGCGATCATCTCGGTCTGGTACATGTCCCCGCTTATCACGCGCAGCTTATTCGTGCCGCAGAAGTAGACCGAGACCGGCGTCCTCCCAGCCACGGCGGTGGAGACCGCGGCGATGATCCGGTCGTAATCGCGCGCGAACGCCTGGGCGCGGGAATAGGCGTCTTCTCCGAGCACCTTTCCGGTAAGGAGCATTCCCTCCTTCACCCGCTCCAGGCTCTCCGGGGCATACTCGATGGTCGGGATCCCCAGCTCGGCAAGGAGCGGAGCCATCCCCTTGTCCTTCAGCGGGTTGGACAGGACCAGATCCGGGGACAGGGAGGCGATCTCCTCGACGTTCGGGACGCCGAACGTGATCTTCTCCTTCAGGTCGGGATCGATTGTCTTGAGAGCCGCTGGGGCATTCGCCGCGTCCTTCACCCCGACGTACCCCGCCATGACCAGCCTGCCCTGCGCCCCGAGAGCGTAGACGTAGTAGGTGGAAATCCCGTAGACGCTTGCGATTCGGGTCACCGGCTGGGTGACCAGCACCGTGCGGCCGGTCTGATCGACCACGGTCACCGTCCCCGCGAGCGTCACAACTCCAACCAAGAGCACCAATACCGATACCAACAGGATCTTCTTCATCGCTTCTCCTTTTCAAGTTCTTGAGCGCAATTGCGCAGCCAATCTATCGTCGCCTGGAGCTGCCCCAACCGGAACGAGAGGGCGAACCGACCGAGGAGTTCGTCCCCCAATCCGAGCCCCCGCCGGGAGGAGAGGCGCGCCCGGGTCCGCTCGAGGATCTCGATCTCATCGTCGATCAGTCCCTTCATCCGTTCCGGGGCCAACCGATGCAGGAAGTACAGTTTGGCAAGGAACTCCACCCGCACGTCCCGCAGGTGGCGGACCGGGGTCGTGACCCAGTCCCAGAACGCCTCCTCCCCGGCCGGGGTGATCGTGAACACCCGTCGCGGCGGCCTGCCGGGCTGAGGTTCCGTCCTTCCCCGCACAAGCCCCTCGGCCTCCAGGCGGGCCAAGGCGTGATAGAGCCGGCTCGGCGCGATCCGCCACACCGGGCCGAGCCCAGAGGAGAGCTCCCTTTTGATCGCATAGCCGTGCCCGGCTCCCATGAGGATCGCCCCGAGGATCGCCTCCTCCACCGGGAATGCCTCCCTCGCCATTTGACCTCCAGTTTGTAATAGTCCAATATAGAATATCGCAGAGGGCGGGATTTTCAACCGCGGTCGCCGTCGTGGCGTCGCGCGCGTATAATCGCCACGAAGGAGGAAGAACGATGAAACGCACTGTCTTAATCGCAGGGAATTGGAAGATGCACAAGACGCCGGATGAGACTGAGGGGTTCATCCGGGAGTTCACCCGCGCCTATTCCGGGGATCCGCGGGTCGAAGTCCTGCTCATCCCCCCGTTCACGAGCCTCGAGCGAGCGGGCCGGCTCCTCGCCGGGACCGGGATCTCACTCGGGGCGCAGGACGTGTATCACGCGGACGAGGGGGCGTACACCGGGGAGGTCTCCCCGCGGATGCTCATGGCGTGCGGATGCAGTTACGTCATCGTCGGTCACTCCGAGCGTCGTGCCCTGTTTCACGAGGACGACACCGTAGTCAACCGGAAGCTCCGCGCCGCCGTCTCCGCCGGTCTCTCCCCGATCCTGTGCGTAGGGGAGACCCTGGATGAGCACCGGGCCGGAAAGGTGGAGGAGAAGATCACGCGCCAGCTATCCGCTGACCTCGCCGGAGTGGGGCGCGATGAGCTCTCCCACGTCGTGATCGCCTATGAGCCGATCTGGGCGATCGGGACCGGGGAGACGGCCACCCCGGAGGAGGCGCAGGGGACGATCAAGATGATCCGGGATTGGATCGAGGAAAACTATGATGCCTCTGCGGCGGAAGGGATCCGGATTCTCTACGGGGGGAGCGTGAAGCCGGAGAACGCGGCCTCCCTCCTCTCCCAACCGGACATCGACGGGGCGTTGGTCGGTGGAGCGTCGCTCAACCCGGATTCGTTCGCTCAGATAGCGCGCGCCGCCCTTGACAGGTAGGACCGGCCCGATTACGGTAGCAGGCGAGGAGGGAACGATGACGCTCACGATCCCGAACCAGATCACACTCGCTCGCATCGCAAGTGTGCCGCTCTTCATGTACTTCGTCCTCCACGGGACGCAGATCACGACGATTCTGGCGATCACGATCTTCTCGCTCGCCGCCATCTCGGACGCGGTCGACGGGTACCTCGCCCGCAGCATGCGCCAGACCACGGTGTTCGGCAAGTTCGCCGATCCGATCGCGGACAAGCTCCTCATCGCCGGGGCGTTGATCTCGTTCGTGCAGCTCGGGGAGCTCGATGCGTGGGGGGTGATGGTGATCATCTCCCGCGAGTTCCTCGTCACCGGGCTGCGCATCCTGGCGATCGCTGAAGGGAAGGTGATCGCGGCGAGCCCGCTCGGAAAGTTGAAGACCGTCTCTCACATCGGTCTGGTGCTCACGATCCTCGCCACCCGCACCTTCTCTTGGGGCGCAGGGGGAGAGGCCGCCAAGGCGGCGTTCCTCTACCTGGCGATCACCCTGGCGATCGTCTCGGCCGGTGAGTACTTCTACCGCTCCCGCTACCTGTTCGTCTGAAGGTTACCATTGTCTTCCCTTCGCGTTACTCAAGTGCGTGTAACCGGCCCGCCCGGCGGATAGGCTGGGGCGAGAAGCTCGCACGGGGGTGGAAGGATGCGGGAAAAGCTCCTCTTATTCGTATTTTTGTTCGCGATCATTGGAACGGCTGCCCACGGGGCCGGGGTATCGGTAAGTGTGAGCGCCGACAAGTCCGAGGTCGACCGGGGGGGAATGATCACCTACACCGTGACGGTCGAAAACTCCGGTGGAGCCCTCTCTGATCTCACCCTGAAGAACGAACTCTCCACCGGGTTGGATCAGTGGACCGCAAGCTACCGCCGCGACGGGGGCGATTGGCAGGACTACCCTCCTACCGGGCTCATCTCGATCGGATCACTGGGGGCAGGGGCGACGACCGTGTTCGATATCAAGGCGCGGATCGAGTTATCCGCTCCCGGCACGGTCTCCGATGCGGCCACTCTGTTCGACGCGAACGGTCCGCTCGCTGATGGAAATCTGGTCATCAACGTCCTCCCCTCGGTCGACGCCGGGGCGGACAAGATGGTCGGGCTCGGCGGGACGGTCGAACTGGGAGACGCCGCCGCGAGCGACGGGGGCGATGGGATCGCTTCCTATTCCTGGAGCGACAATGGTGGCGGGGGAAGCTTCAGTGACCCGAACATCCTTCACCCGATCTACACCGCACCGAACAAGAGTTCGCTCATCACGCTCACGTTGACCGTAACGGACACCCAGGGCGGAGTGAACAGCGATTCCCTCCACCTGCGGGTGGACGCCTTCCCCACCGTCGACGCCGGAGCGGACAAGGAGGTCGACGAAGGAGGAGAGATCGCCCTGGACGATGCGAGCGCCGCGGATTCAGACGGATGGATCGTCTCGTACCGGTGGTCGGACGGAGGAGCGGGAGGGAGCTTCTCTCCCTCAAACCAGGTGAAGAACCCAACCTACACCGCTCCCCTTGTCTCGGACTGCGCCGGGGATGACATCGTCCTCACCCTCACTGTCACGGACAACTGTGGGACGGAGGCAAGCGATTCCCTCAACCTGCACGTGCGGAACGTGAACTCCCCTCCTACGGTTGATGCCGGACCAGACAAGGACGTGCACTCCGGCGACCGCGTGACCCTGTCCGGGAGCGCGACTGATCCGGACGGGACCATCATCTCCTACGCGTGGACCCAGACCGCCGGGCCGAGTGTGTCGCTGTACGGGGCGGCATCCCCCACCCTCGAGTTCACCGCTCCGAACGTGACGAAGAATACTGTCCTTCGATTTCGGTTTACCGCGACCGATGACTGTGGCGGGAGCGCATCCGACGAAACGGTGGTCACCGTCTCTCCGGCCTCATCTCCGT
>JAGGSO010000120.1 GCA_021159055.1 Candidatus Bipolaricaulota bacterium
CAGTCCCGCCCCGATCAATCCGACGAATAACATGAGCATAATCCACCCCTTCATCGTTCCAAGATAGCTCATCCGATCACTCTGGTCAACCCTGGCACGGTCCGCGGTTCGACCGTATACTACCCTCGATTTGGAGGGATGATGATGGATAAACAACTGGTGGATGATTTCTGTGCGTTCGTGCAGATCGACAGTGAATCAGGGGAGGAAGAGCGGTTCTTGGAGTATCTGCAAGATCGGTTCATCAAGGAGCTCGAGGCGGAGTGCGTCCGCGACTCCTACGGAAACCTGATCGCACGCGTGCCGGCGAAGGGATCAGACAAGACCGAGCCGATCCTCCTCGGTGCCCATGCGGACACGGTGAAACCGGGAAAGGGAATCGAGCCGGTGATCGAGAACGGAGTGATCCGGTCGAAGGGAGACACGATCCTCGGCGCCGACGACAAGGCAGGGATCGCGGAGATCTTCGCCGCGGTGCGAACCGCTTCCCAACGCCCTCCGGTGGAGATCGTCATCACCCGAGGAGAGGAAATCGGACTTCTCGGGGCGAAGAACCTCGATACCTCTTTGGTGAACTCGAAGATGGGGTTCATCATTGACTCCGACGTTCTCGACACGGTGATCATCGGCGGACCGACCCACATCTCGTTGGACATCGAGATCATCGGTAAGGCCGCGCATGCCGGAATGGAGCCGGAGAAGGGGATCTCAGCAATCCGCGTGGCCGCAGCCGCGATTACGCAGTTTCCCGAGGGCCGGATCGACGCGGAGACGACCGCCAACGTGGGCACGATTCACGGCGGACTGATCCGAAACGGAGTGCCCGATAGAGTGACGATCCAGGCGGAGTGCCGGAGCCTGAACGACGACAAAGCGAAAGAACAAGCAGAAAAGATGCGCCGCGCATTCGAGGAAACCGCAGCCGCGGCTGGGGCGAAGGCGAATATCGAAGTGAACGTCGAATACACAGCGTTCCAGCTCTCCGCGGGCGATCCGGTGGTCGAGATCGCTAAGCGGGCGATCGCTGCAGTCGGGTTAGAGCCTAAAGCGCGGGTGATAACCGGGGGGACCGATGCCCTCGTCCTATGCAGCAAGGGGATAAAATCCGTCGTCCTCGGTACCGGAGGAAAGGGCGAACATACAAGCGATGAAAACATCGCCATCTCCGACATGGAGCAGGCAACCGCGATGATCCGTGCTCTTCTTGAGGACCTGGCCTGAGTGGTTGACGGATCCCAGGGCGTCAGATAGAATAGATAGTGCATTCCGCGGTAGCTCAATTGGCAGAGCGCTCGGCTGTTAACCGAATGGTTGGAGGTTCGAGTCCTCCCCGCGGAGCCAGGGCTCAGGCTGTATGATCCGTACTCCTCCTCGAAGAGAGAATACAAGCTGAAATCGATTGATGGATCTGTTCGTGCTGTCGGCCTTGCCGTGTATATTTTCATCTCTCTAACCCGGTCGCGATAGCACACACGTGCAATTTATTGGCATCTTGCTTTGCGTTCGAGGTGAAGTTATTCACCAATTTCCTCTGGGAGGAGATCAACCCGAAGCTTAAGAAGCAGTAAACGTGAGATCTAGCAGCGGTACATGAGCATCACGGCACCACCGGACTATCGTGGAGAAGAGTTTCCACCTCGGTTGCAGTGGGAAGAGATGGCTGTGCTCCCCTTCGGGTTGTCGCTAGTGCTCCAGCGGCATTGGCCCACAGGACAGCCTCTTCAACGGACCGTCCTTTAGCCAACGCTGCAGCCAATGCCCCGTTGAATGCATCCCCAGCCGCGGTAGTGTCCACTGGATCAACAGAAAAAGGGTTGAAATGTTGGATATGCTCCTTATCGATCAGGTAGGCTCCTTCCCTCCCGTCGGTGCAGATCACCGTCTTTACCCCCGCAGTCAGTAATGTCTCAGCGGCTCTCTCGATCCTGCTTTCATCGGTTAAGGCTACCAGTTCCCCCCGATTCGGAGTAATAATGTCCACTCGTTTTAGGTTTAATTTTCCGAAGTTCTGGGCCGGCGCTGGGTTTAGGATGACCAGAGGTCTCCCCACAGGTAGACGGCGTAACAGGTAGGCTATGGAGGACGAAGGCACCTCAAGCTGGAGGAGGAGCACTTTGGCATTGCTGAGGGAGTTGATGACCCGATCGATATAATCAGTATCCACCCGTGCATTTGCGCCTGGAGTATAGGCGATGGCATTTTCACCATCGCTTACTACCCAGATGCTCGCAATCCCCGACGGGGTACCATCCTCCCGCAACACCCATTCGGTGCTGACTCCGTTGTCACGTAGACCGGAAAGAAGCTCCTCGCCGAATACGTCCGCTCCCACTTTGCCGTAGAAAGATACTTGCCCCCCCATGCGGGCAGCTGCCACCGCCTGGTTAGCACCCTTCCCACCGGGGAACCGGGCAAATCCTTGTGCAATTACGGTTTCGCCGGGCTTCGGGAACCGTTCCATTCGGGTTACGAAATCCATGTTGATGCTGCCGAACACAGCGATCTCTGGAGCTGAACACATCCACATCCTCCTTGACAGCCTTCGTTATTGGAATAACGAGCACGTATGGTTGGTTCCTTCAATGCATCGCTCGCTATTCAGGCCACCATTATACTTGTAAAATCCCGATTTGTTTTAACTACTTGTTCCCAAATTGCTCCTCGGCTCGGGTGAAGGCCTTGTCAAAGATCTCCAATGCGCGGTCGATCGTCTGCCGTCGGATGGTGAGTGGCGGGATCAGTTGGAATCGGTTGTGAAAGTATCCCCCTTTTTCGAACACCATTCCCTCCTTGACGCACTCCCGGGTTACGAACAACGCCTCCTCCGGTGCTGGCTCTCGCGTTACCTGGTCGCGCACCAGCTCTAGCCCGATGTAGATTCCCTTGGCGTTGATGTTCCCGATCAGCGGATGGCGCTGCTGCAACTCGCGCAGCCCAGCGACGAAGTACTCTCCCCGCTCCTGGACGGACCGAAGAAAACTATCCTGCGCGATCGTGTCCAGCACGACGTTTCCCGCAGCACAGGCGAGCACGTTCCCTGCCTGGGTTGAGACGTGGGCGCCTGGTCCCCAGGCCTCCAAGATCTCAGGCCGAGCGACTACAGCTGACAGGGGAAGCCCCCCGCCCAGGGCCTTCGAAGTGAGGAGCATATCCACTTCTACCCCCTCCCACTCGCTTGCCCAAAGTTTACCAGTGCGTCCCAGTCCGGTCTGGATCTCGTCCACGATCAACAGGATGTCGTATTT
This sequence comes from Candidatus Bipolaricaulota bacterium, assembly GCA_021159055.1. Lineage (NCBI taxonomy): Bacteria > Candidatus Bipolaricaulota > Candidatus Bipolaricaulota bacterium. The sequence goes on from JAGGSO010000120.1 coordinate 3,246, forward strand.
ATCGGCCAGGCGGCGCAGCAACCGCAGATATCCGGGAGACGGCAGGATGTAACCGGCGGAGCTCTGGAACGGCTCGACCACGAACGCCGCCACGTTGGTAATATCCCCTTTTACCTCCCGATACGGTGACTCCTTGCTCTGGAAGTAATACTCAAAGTAATTCTCCAATCGTTCTAGACACCAGCTTTCTTCGTCCTCACCTGCAGGCGCCTTGCCGAACGGGCACTGGTACGGATACGGGAACGGAAAATAGCTTACTCCAGTGTCAAGCGGCGGTATCGGATAGAAATAAGGCCACATCCCTCCCTTGCCGGTGAGGGCCATCGAGCCATAGGTGACCCCGTGATAGTCTCCGAACGCGGTGAGGATCATCGGCCGGCCAGTGTAGTAACGCGCGGCGCGGACGGCCAACTCGATGGCGTCGGATCCGGTTACCCCGAACGCGACCCGCGCTTTGCCTCCCTTGATCGGGCTGATCTGAACGAGCTTCTCCGCCAGCTTGATCCGTTCCGGATGCGGGAAATCGAAGTAGTGCGCTAATTTGCCCGCCTGTTCTTGAATGACCTTGGTCACCTGTTCGTTACATTCTCCCAACGCCGACACCGAGAACCCGGCGAGCAGGTCCACGTACTCCTTGCCATCTACGTCGATGAGGATGTCCCCATCCTTTGCCCGCTCGATGATCGGCGGCAGATCGAACAGGGCCAATCCCACCTGACCGTAGGATTCGACGGCCAACCACCGGCGTGCCCATTTCTTCGATTCGTCTCCGAGCTCTGCTACACGAAACCTCTCCTCGATCTTCTCCTGTGTGAGCTGAAGCCTCCTGCGCTGCTCAAGAAATTGCTGTTCGAACACCTTTGACCTCCTTATCGATCAATTAATCTTCCGAGGGATGAACTGTCCGTGTGCGGAATCGGCAATCCACTCGCCGTCTTCGTACATGATCTCCCCACGGCGCATCACCAGCTCCGGTAACCCGCGGCATCTCCACTCCTCGTACGGGGACCAATCGACATTCATGTGGAGATCCTCATGCCGCAGCGTCCATTCCTTTTCCAGGTCGAGAATGACCAGATCTGCATCCGATCCCGGCTGCAGGGTTCCTTTCTGCGGGAACAGGCCGAACACGCGCGCCGGGGTGTAGCTCGTCAACGCGACGATCCGCTCGAGCGGTACGCGGCGGTGCCAATATCCTTCGGTGAGCAGGATCGGCAGCCGCGTCTCCACTCCGGGCATTCCATTCGGCACTGCGGTGAAATCATCCTTGTGTACCTCCTTCTGCTCCCGACTGAACGGGCAGTGATCGGTGGAGATAAAATCGACAGAGCCATTCATAACGCCGTTCCACAGTGCATCGCGGTCATCTGCCGATTTGAGCGACGGGCTGACGAGGAACAGGTATCCGTCCGGGCGGTTGTACTCCGCTGCCGTCAACGCGAGGTAGTGAGGACAGGTCTCGGCGTACACCGTCTGACCGCGGTCCTTCGCCCGGGCGATCAGCGCCAGTGACTCACCCGCGGAGACGTGGACGAAGTATAGCCGTCCGCCGACGTGCTCGTTGAGGAACAGTATTTGGTTTACCGCATCCGCCTCGACAACGGCTGGACTGCTGAGATAGTGATAAAACGGCTCTTTGTGCCCCTGGTTTAGGAACAGGGCCCGCCGCGTGTGGATGATATCGCCGTTTTCAGCGTGAACCCCGATCAATCCCCCCGCCTCCTTCACCCAGTGCATGATCTGGTAGATCTCACCGGAATCGAGGCGCAGCCCGGGATACAGCATGTACAGCTTGAAGCTGGTGATCCCGCGTTCCACCACCCGCGCGATCTCCTCCGGAAGGGATGCGTCGAAATAGGTGACGGCGGCGTGAAGCGAGAAGTCGGTGTAACATGCCCCCTCTGCTTCATCAATGCGCCGCTCGACCGCGACGGTGATCGACTCACCGGCGACGGGAACGGCGAAGTCGATGATCGTGGTCACCCCGCCGCAGATCGCCGCCTTGGTCCCGGAGGAGAAGTCGTCGCCGGAGCTTACCCCGTCGCTCTCCCACGGCAGGTGGACGTGCGCGTCGATCAGTCCGGGGAAGATGAATTTGCCCGTTGCATCAATCGTGCGATCAACAGGGAATGATGCAGCAAGATCCTTTCCCATAGCAGCTATTTTCTCATCGACGACAAGCAAATCAGCTATGATTATACCGTTTGAGAGCACGATCTTCCCCCCACGTATTAGGAACTTCATATCACACACTCGCCTCTTTTTCTAGAGCCCGCCGAATCTTATCGGCACTTGCAGGCAGGTCGACTATTCTCACTCGGCAAGCATCGTAGATCGCATTTGTGATCGCTGGAGCAACGGCAACCATTGCCATTTCCCCAACTCCTTTTGCTCCGTAGGGCCCCAAAGAATCCTCGTTTTCTATTAATCGGGCTTCCAGTTCTTTAGGAAGGGAATTGATCCTCGGCACACCACATTGGGCGAGGTTGTTCGTCTGATTAGGACCGTGGGCAATATATTGTTCAGAAAGGGCGTAACCCATTCCCATAATTGCTCCCCCTTCAATCTGCCCTTCTAAAGTGAGACGATTGATTGCCTTACCAACGTCATAAGCAGAGACAAGCTTCTCTACTGATACTCGTCCCGTATGTTTGTCCACCCGTGCAACTGCCAAGTTGGCGAAGAATCCGAACGTGGGATAGTTGGGCCCTTCCCCTTTCTGCTCCAACGGAACCGTCTGCGGAGCGAGATACATCCCCCTTCCTAGCAGCCTCTTTCCATCGGCATGCACTGACTCAACAAGCGCCGCCAGTTCAACCCGTTGCCCGTTGCTGTCGATGATGTTTTTTCCCTCTACCGCTATGTTCCCTCGAAGTTGCGGGTAATAGACAGCTGCAAATTTGGCTATTTCCTTTTTGAGACTTTCAACCGCGTGCAACACGGCATTACCCGACATCACCGTCTGCCGTGAGGCGTTCGTTTCTCGCGCATCCGGGTCATTAGCTGTATCTCCCATCTCTACGTCTATATCCGCATAACTAACTCCTAACGCATGCGCGGCAATCTGCGCAAGGATCGTCGCTGACCCTTGCCCGAGGTCAATAGCTCCGACTCGGAGAAGGATCTTGTCATCGGAAAGGATCTCGATTTCTGCGTTTGCGTAGTCTTTTTCACCCAGGCCCAAACCAACGTTCTTGTAGCCACAAGCAATCCCCACTCCCCACCCCGGCCGATCACCGATCTCTTGCTGCGCAGTAATGTAGTCCTGCTCAATGGCATCCAGTGCCTCAACAAGATGCGTATCAGGCCCGAGCAGTTGTTCCGCCACGGTGCGATCCCCTTGTCGAACGGCATTGATGCGCCGTATCTCCAGTGGCGAGATATCCAGCTTGCGGGCTGCCTCATCGAGCAGGGACTCTACAGCAAATGTGGGTTGTGGGATACCAAATCCTCTAAATGCGGATGAGGGTGGGGTGTTTGTAAATACCCCGCGTGATTCTATTGCAACATGAGGCACCGTGTACGGCCCGGTAGCGAAAGCGGTGGTTTGCTCTATTACAGGAATGCTGAATGCCTCGTAGGCTCCACAGTTTGCAATAATATTGCCACTGATCGCTTCGATATGCCCATCTCGGCGCAGTCCCATCCGATAATTCATCTTCATTGGATGTCGCTTCACACTGGTACGCAGCGACTCTTCACGGGTAAGCACAATGCGTACACGCCTGTGAGTGACGAACGCTCCCAGTGCCAACAGCGCGTGGATGGAGATATCTGTTTTTCCTCCGAACGCCCCCCCGGTGGGGTGAGAAATTACGCGCACCATCTCCACAGGGAGGTCAAGAATAGCTGCAATCTGTCGTTGAATAGTCTGTGGGTATTGGCATGCTGCGCGAATCGTTACCTTTCCTTCATCCCACTCCCCGATACCTGCTTCTGTTTCCAGATACGCGTGTTCCACGGCAGGAGTGGAAAACCTCCCCTCGACAACGATATCTGAACGGCGGAAGCCTTCCTCGATCTGACCGCGCGTAAGTGAGAACCTGCAGACAAGATTTCCTTGAGGAAACAGCTGTGGAGCATCCGGTGCAAGCGCCTCTTGTGGATCGTAGACAGGTTTCAGCGGCTCATAGTCCACATGCACCAGATCGCGAGCTTGTTCGGCAACGGCGGAACTCTCCGCAATGACAAGAGCGATAGGATCTCCTAAGTAACGCACGCGGTCTTCCGCCAAGACCGGCTGATCAGCGCGAATACCCCCGAATGCGTTTTGTCCCGGAACGTCCTTCGCGGTCAGCACAGCGATCACACCTGGTAAGGCCACCGCTTGGGAAATATCCACTTTCTTGATCTTGGCATGTGGAAAACGCGGCCAGACGATTTTAGCAAAGGTCGTCTCAGAAGTAACAGGCAGATCAGCGGCAAATTTCAGCTTCCCGGTGACCTTCTCCACGGCCATTTTGGGCGGAAGAGGCGCACCTATCTCTACCTCTTCTAACTCCCCTCCATGATTGGCTGATTCAGCCTGTGAGACATCCTGTATGGCTTTGATCACTTTCTTGTACGTGCCACAACGACAGAGATTACCACGCAGAGCAGCCATGATCTCATCACGAGTGGGGTGTGGATTCTTATCGAGAAGAGCCTTACTGGCCATGATCATTCCCGGTGTACAAAAGCCACACTGCACAGCCCCTTCCCGGATGAACGCTTCCTGAAGCGGATGGAGGACTTTCCCATCGCTTAACCCTTCAATCGTAGTAATGTGAGCGTTATTCAATTGGTTTAGTTTTAGTTGGCACGACTTCATCGCCTTCCCGTTTACAATGACGGTACATGCGCCACATATCCCCTTTTGATCGCAGCCGTTCTTGGCTCCGGTCAAGCCCAAGTCATCTCGTAGATAGTCGAGTAGACTCCGGTTGGGATCAGCCTGCACCTGATAACGCCTATTGTTTACAATCAGTGTTACAATTGGGAATTGGTCCATCATGCGCCTCTCTTAAGCTGTTGTATCTTAGATCGTAACTTTATACTGACACGCTTCAGTTCTTCCTTGACCGCGCTTTCTTTTGCCCAAGAGAAATTACGTCCATCATACACTATTCCACCATTTACTATCGTGTATTTTATATTACTCACATCACCATAATAGAACAGATTCTTGAGCGGATCGTCGAGGGGTTGAGTATTCAATGATGAGAGATCAAAGACAACTATGTCCGCGCATTTTCCTGCTTCTAACGATCCGATCTCTTGTTCCAAACCTAACGCTTTTGCTCCTTCGATTGTTGCCATCGCCAGCGCGTCGTACGCCGGGAGGTAATCCGGTTGTCCGGTGTGCACCCGGTTTATGAGAGCAGCAAACCGCGCAGTATTGAGTAAGTTCATCTCAAATGCGTCGGTTCCTAGTCCCACCGTTACCCCGGCGTTCTGCATCCTATCGATCGGTGCGACGACGGCGGCGTCCCGCGCGTTCGGGACCGGATTATGCGCGACCGACACGTTGTTGCGGCGCAGGATCTCGATCTCGCCTTCGTCGAGGAAGATCGCGTGCGCGCCCAGGACCGGCCGATCAAGCAGCCCCACGTCTTCGAGGAACGCAACACAGCCCATTCCCTCCCGGGAGAGGATCGCTTTACGCTCGCTTGCCATCTGGGCCAGATGGAGATGTATGCGCAGGCCCTCCGCCGCGGCGCGATCCGCGATCGTGGCGAACATCTCCCGATTGAGCGTGTTCGTAGCGTGAGGGGCGATGCAGGTGGTGATCCGTCCGTCCGCTTTCCCCGCCCAGGCGGAGGCGAACTCCACCGCCGCGTCCAACTGGGCGGAGAACGCGGAGAAATCAAAGTTGTAGTCGATCCCGCTCTCGGTCTGGTGCGGCGGTCGTTTCAGAGCGAACCCGAGGATCTTCTGGCCGATGTGTCCGCGGATGCCGACCTCGGACACCGCTTCGGCGGTGGCGGAGGCGTGATGGTACATATCGGAGATCGTCGTCACGCCGCAGCGCAGCGCGTCCAGCGCCCCGGCCATGCTCCCCCAGTAGACCATCTCCGGGTCGAGCAGCGACTCCCAGCGAAACAGGGTGGTGTAGAAGAGTCCTTCGAAGTTGACCTCCTCCATTAGGCCCTTGAACAGATTCTCCGCCAGGTGGGTGTGACAATTGACAAACCCGGGGAGGATGAGATCCCCATGGCAATCTATCGTCCGATCTGGGTTGAAATTACCTGGAATCTCGTTGGACACGAACGCAATTCGTCCGTCATTTATTCCCAAGTAACCATCTGGAATACAACGGTGTGAACTGTCAAACGTACAGATTGTCCCTCCAGCGAGCAAAGTCCTCATCGCGCCTTCTCCTCGTAGTCAATTGCTCCTACCGGGCACATCGAGACGCACAGCCCGCACGCTTTGCAGCGTTCCGGGTCGATAACGAACGCGCCGTCGCGCTTGTCTACCGCACTGTACAGGCAGACACGGCGGCAGATCCCGCACTTTACGCACGTTTCTTGATCGATGACCGCCGTCCGATCCGTGGTCTGCACCTGGCGCTTCTCGTACTCCTGCCGTTCCTCCGTCGTTTCGGGAAAGTCGATCTGGGAGATGGTTCGTCCCCGGATCTCGTCCAGGGAGGAGAACCCGTGCTCGTGCATGAATTCGCGCATCTCCTCGTTCATCCGGGTGGCCTTCTCCGGCCCGTCGACGATAAACGCGGTGCACACCCCTACTGCCGCGGCGCCGCAGCTGAGCATCTCGATCGCATCGACTCCGGTGGTGACGCCGCCGGTCCCGATGATCGGGATACCGACGTAATGGGCGAGCTGTGCAACGTTGTACAGGGCGAGCGCCTTGATCGCCTCGCCGGAGACCCGGCCGAACCCCTGCTGGAGCAGCGCCGGTCGGCCAGTCACTGGGTCGATGGTGATCCCGGCCTTCACCGCGTCGATCGCCGATACCGCGTCGGCCCCGGCGGCCTTGAGCGCACGCCCGAACTCTACGATGTCGTGCACGTTGGAACTGAGCTTGACGATGACCGGGACATCGACCACCGCCTTCACCCGGCGGATCGCTTCCACCATCGGCTGTGGGTCGTCGTACCCGGTGAAGATCGAGAGTTCCAGCATCTGCGCACCGGCCTCCACCACCTGCGGTGCCAGCTCTGCCGCATCGTCCGGGGTCATCCCGATGCTCGCGATGATCGGGATTTCGAGCGTGCGCAGCCGGGGCAACTCCTCCTCCAGCCAGCGCGCGAGCGGGATCGTAGAGCACCGCTCGGTGTTCAGGAAATAGCCCTTGCCCCGATGCAGGCACGGCTGGGGATTGGTGGACGGTGACAACAGGATCGTCTTGGTGATCGCCGCTCCGATTCCGGCCGCGGCCAGCCGCTTTATTGAACTGAAGTTGCGGGTCATCGGTCCCGATGCCGCGACGAGCGGACTGCGCAGCTCAAAACCCAGCAGGTTCACTTTTATCGTGGTCATCGTTCGGTTCCTCCTCGGTGTAGCTCCTGCCCGCGCGCCACCACGAGCCGGATATCCGCCAGCCCGGCCCGGTGCACGATCGCGGAGTAAATGTCACGCACCGGCTGCAAATTTGGGGATTTCGGATCGATGACGATGAAGCTCGCGATCTTGCCGGGCTCTAGAGATCCGTACTCATCGTCGATTCCCAGGGCACGCGCCCCGCCGAGGGTGGCCATGGAGAGGACATCCCGCGCCTCGATTGCGTCCGGCCGGTTGCTCTGTCCCCGCACGATCCGGGAGAAGTAATCCATCTCCCGGAACATGTTCGGGCTAGTGAACATGAAGTTGTCGGTCCCCAAGCTCAGAGGGACTCCGGCCTTCCACAACTGGTAGAGGGGAGGGATACCGTCTCCCAGGATGCAGTTGGTGCGAGGGCAGCACACCACGGGTACCCCCGCCGCAGCGGTCGCCTCGATGTCGGCCGAGTCGGCGTTGGTCATGTGCACGAGCAGATCGGGAGCGACCTCTAGGATCCGCTTCACCTCCGAGGCTCCCCATCGTTCCTCCGATGCCTGTTGCGCCTTTCTCGTTTCCGCGATGTGAATGGCCAGTTTTGCGCTGTGGGCCTCGAGAGCTCCTTTCAGCACCGTGAGTTGATCGGCGGTGAACAGCGTGATATCGCCGATCCCCAGTCCCTCAGCCGCTTCACCGATCTCCGCTGCCTCGTGGAGGTATTTGGGCCATTCTCCGGGGGGGACGGTCGGCTCAGCGAATATCACCGCTTTGATCGGAAGGTCCCGCACCGCATTTTTCAGGAGTTCGCTGCCGTGTACTCCACCCTCGCGGAAGTCTCCGAATGCGGCGATTCCCGCGGCAAGCATCTCGCGCGCCCCGCTGCGCATCGACCGGGTGAGCTCTTCCGGCGTCAGACTTTGCAAGTACCGGTATTTGACGCTGTCGGGCGGGGATACAGCTTCCACGGTGGGAAGTCCGACGGCCATGTCCTTGGCTCCCCGGTCCCCGACGTGAGTATGAGCGTCGACGAATCCCGGGATGACGATCGCTCCGTCCAGGTCGATTCCTGGACCGGAGTAATCGGTCGTTATCTCTACGATGTGTTCTCCGTCCAGGACCACCGCCGCGCCTTCCATCACGCGGAGTTCAGAACCGGCGAGGACGGTGGCGTTCTTATAGACCTTTGCCATTGGTATTCCCTTTCCGCCGATCTCGTCCTCGACATTTGTTGATCATTTGACCCCTCCGAACGTCAGTCCGCTCACGTAGTACCGCTGCAGGAGGAGCGAGATGAACACCACCGGGACGATTGCCAGGCACCCGAGGGCCATCATGTACGTCCAGCCCTGGTTCAGTATTCCGTAGGTGCTCAGCATCCCGATTGGGAGGGTAGCCGTGCTGGGTGATGTCAAGGTCAGCGCGAACAGAAAGTCGTTCCAAGAAAGGATGAACGTAAACAACGAGGCGGTGACCAGCCCCGGCTTGCTCAACGGGAGGATTATCTTCCAGAACGCCTGCACCGGGGAACAACCGTCGATGAGGGCGGCGTCCTCAATGTCCACCGGGATGCTCTCGAACATCCCCGACATCAACCAGGCGGTGAACGCGGCGTCGTACACCGTATCGATCAGGATCACAGCGGTCCGGGTGCCGAACAACCCCAGCCCCTGCATGATCACCCGGAACGGGAGCACGATCACCACCGGCGGGAGAGCGCGGGTCAGGAGGATGAACGTGAGCAGGATCCCCTTGCCACGAAAGTGGACACGCGAGAACGCGTATCCCGCCGGCACTCCGAGTAAGAGGGAGAGGGCCATCGTCCCGAGGGAGATCACGCTGCTGTTCAGCACCCATCTTCCAACCGGCATGGTGCTCAGTATGTATCTGAAATTGTCAAGGGTCGGTTTGAAGATCCACTGAGGCGGCAACACGAACATGTCGATCCGCTGTTTGAAGGCGGTGGTCGCCATCCAGAAGATCGGGAAGAGAACAAATACGATGATTAACGCGATCACTACCGCCCGAGCGCTATGTAGCATCGTTCTCTTCCATTGAGTGTTGGTAGCGGTAATCATCGTATCCCTCCGTACTTTTTCGAGTATAGAACGTGGATGAAGAATACCCCCACAAGGACGCTCATCACCAACAGGACGTTCGACAGTGTTGAAGCGTAGCCGATGCGCAGTTGTTGAACCCCTACCTGAAAAATACGCAGGTTGGCCACGGTTGTTGCCGTTCCGGGTCCTCCACCGGTTATTGCCCAGATGATATCGAAGATCTTCAGTGCGTCCATCGCGCGGATTAACACTGCCACGATGATGGTCGGACGCAGCAAAGGAAGCGTCACGTAACGGAACAGCTGGCTGCTCGATGCCCCGTCGATTGCACCTGCTTCGTAAGGCTCTTTGGGAAGGCTCTTCAACCCAGCGAGGATGATGATTACGATCAGTGGAGTCCACTCCCAGATATCGACCAGGATCACGGAGAAGAGCGCGGTCGACCTCTCCACGGTGAGGCCGCGTCCGATCGGTATACCCAAGAGGCGCAAGTAATATGAGATCACACCGAGATCCGGGTTGTACAACGCCTTCCACACAAGCCCGGCTACCAACGGGGTGAACACGGTAGGGATAAGGATCACCGTGCGAATGATGTCCATGATCCTACTCTCGTAGTTCAAGAGGAGAGCAGTTCCCAAACCGAGAGCTAGCTCGGCGCTAACCGCACTGACGACAAAAATGACCGTGGTGACGAGCGAGTGCAGAAACTGCTCGTCGCGTGCCATAAGGACATAGTTCTGCAGTCCAACGAATGTTTTGGGGCTGCCCAAACTGTAGTCGAAGAAGCTGATGTAAATTTCATAAAGGACTGGATATAAAAAGAAAAAGATCAAATAAAGGGTAATCGGAATAATGAATAAATATAAAGAGCGCTTACCAGTGTTGAAGTACTCTCTTACGCTGCTTATCATTTGTCCGGCCTTTCAAGAAGCATGTTATACAGTACAGGCTGGTGCGGACTGGAATCCGCACCAGCCTGCGGCGTTGTCTTATTGTCCGTATATGGCCTTGATCTCTTCCGCAGCCTTGCTCAGCGCCTCTTCCGGCGTAAGCTCGTGTGTTATGGCCTGGTTTATCCGAAGCCCGAGGATATCCTGGATCCGGCTGTATTCGGGCACGCGGGGCCGGTAGTCACCGTTGCCGTCGATGAACAGCTTGAGCATCGTGCGCAGCCATGGCATCTTTTGATTCAGTTCCGGATCGAGCAGAGTCGAGAGCCGGATGGGAGCTCCGTCGTGCAGCATCCACTCCTTCTGGATCTCAGGGCTGGTGATCCACTTGATGAACGCCCAAGCAGCAGCCTGTCTTTCCGGTGAGATGTCCGCGTTGATTCCGATTCCCCATCCGCCGAAGCCGAACTGCGGCTTAACTGCAGGAGCGCTCGGGGTCATCGCCATGCCGGTTTTGCCCACGACGCGCGAGATCGACGGATCCTCATATCCGGCCCGGGCGATACTCCAAGAGGACTCCATGACTGATTGCCCGGTTCGATAGGACGTCTCGCGGTCGTCCCACCAGTAACCGATCGCTCCGGGTGGTGCCCACTTGTCAAAGATGTCGACGAAGAACTTGAGCGCGGCCAGGCACTCCGGACTGTCGACGACCACCTTTCCATTCTCGTCGATGATCTGACCCCCGAACGCACGCATGTACTCCATCCAGTCTTGCGCGACCGCGGGACCGCGCGCTCCGTTCGCTACGAGCCCGTACATGTTCTCCTTGGGACGGGTGAAGAAGGTGGCGATGTCAGCCAGCTCTTTCATCGTGCGGGGCGGGCGCAGATCATAGCCGTACTTGGCCTTGAAGTTCGCTTGTTCCTCTGGATCGTTGAACAGATCCTTGCGATAGATGAGACTGTTAGCGTATCCGGCCATCGGGAACGCGATCTGCTTGCCGTCCCAGCTTCCCTCTGCCCACATGACAGGAAGGATATCAGGAACGTCGAGCTCATCGTAATCCCGTAGGATGAGAGGCGTAAGATCGACCGTCCATCCCTTTTCAGCGAACTCTCCCGTCCAAACGATATCGACGGTGGCCAGATCGTACTGCTTGGTGTGTGTAGCGTAGTCTTGCGTAATTTTCTGATACAGTTCTGTGTATCCCAATATGTCTACTTCGACCCGCGCTCCACTGACCTCCTCAAACTTTTTACCCAAGACTTTCAAATAATCAGCATATTGATCGGCCATAGACGCCAGATGAAGCACAACCCCTTCATAAGGTTTCTCTTGTGCGCTTCCCAACAGCGCGATGCCACTTGTTGCCAGGATACTTACCGCAATCACTACGATTATCTTCCGCCATATGTGCATTTGCAGTCCCTCCTTTTTGATTTTGGACCTAGTGGTGCTCGACTCTCAGTTCGTGTCTCTCAGCTTGGCAATTACCACCTCCTTGTTGCAGCCTAAAGCCGGGATAAGTAAAACATTCAACTAGCATGAATCACCATATATTAATTTGGTTTCAAGCAAGATCTTCTTTTTAGAAACCCTCCCTTTGCCCCGCTGTATGAAAAGCTTCATCGCTTTTTTCCCCATCTCATATGCTGGGATGTGAACGGTCGTAAGCCGCGGTTGCACGAATTCCAACAACGAAATATGATCGAATCCAGTCACTCCTACGTCGCGTGGTACATTAAGTCCCAATTCCTCAGCCGCCCTGATCGCTCCTATCGCCATGAGGTCATTCGCGGCCATGATGGCGTCCACGCGAGAGGAACGAAGTATCTCTTGAGCACACTCATAACCACTCTTATACGTAAAGTTTCCATACAGTACCGCAGCCGGTTTTAAACCAGCGTTCTCAATAGCGGCGCTGAATCCGGATAGCCGATCAGAAGCGGTACTCACCTCCGGAGGACCGGCGATGTACGCAATGTCGTGATATCCCTTCTGCAAAAGATGTCTAGTGAGTTGGTAACTCCCAGACTTATTATCGGCTTCGACGCTGGGCAATCCTCTTACACTTCGGTCGGCTACCACTACATCTATACCCCTTCGCAGAAGGCGCTTGAGGCCGTCCCTATTCGGTTGACCAACCGAAATAAAGATAATCCCTTCCACTTGCTCGGCTAAAAGGATCTCCAAATACCTGGATTCCTTTTCCACCGAATGATTGCTGTCGCAGATAAGAGTGGAATATCCCTCTTCAAAGGCTACTGATCCCACACCTCGTGCAAGAAGGGAAAAAAATGGGTTAGAGATGTCAGGAAGTAAGATGGCAACGACTCGAGTCTTCTGCTTGCGCAGTCGCTGGGCAACCCTGATCGGCACATAATCGAGAGCTTCAATTGCGGCCAGAACACGCGCTTCGGTCTCCGGCCGCATGTGGCCAGCCCCGTTTCCGTTCAACACCCGGGATACGGTTGTCACCGACACTCCCGCTTTGCGCGCCACGTCTCGAATCGTCACCCGTCTGTCTTCTGGCATGGTTTAACGTTTCCCGAAATCGTTACCCTAATATAGCACGGGATCAGGAGGAATGTCAA
>JAGGSO010000121.1 GCA_021159055.1 Candidatus Bipolaricaulota bacterium
TCAATCGATGGCGGTCTCGATCGAGGTGCACGGAGCGTAAGTAAGGGGGCGGGATGAAAACAGCGTTAGTGGCTATTGGTCTACTGGTGCTCATCGGAAGTTTCGTCTACGGAGCTCCCCTGAGTGGATCCTGGACATTTTCGGTTCGGATGGATCTTCAAACGTTTAGCATGACACCCGAATCGGATATCGAGATCAATTACTCACTAGGGGGATGGACTTTCTCTTCGACAGCGCTCGCTGATCTTGCGGGTTTGGATAGCGTGTTTTTCGACGCAAAAGGAACCTTGGGCGGATTTGCACTTCGTTCGCTGGTAGATTTCGATGCATCTTCCGCCCAGTTTCGTGCCGGTGTCGCTTCGATCGCCACCGCGATCGGAGGAGTGAACCTATACGCGCTCTCCATGTTGGACAATGTGGGAACTACCCAAACTCCCTCGATGGGAAGCGGGTACACCCTCGGCGGATGGGCGCAGGTGGGTGATCTCTCGTTTTGGGGCCAGATGCGGTTCAACATGACCGACACGTCGAGCTACATCTACAAGTACGGCTACGATTGGTTGCTCGACCACTTCATCTTCAAGGTATGCGATACATGGCTGCTTCCATCATCGTATATCGACGTCCAGACGAGCGGTTGTACCGCTGATTGGACCGGAGCGGATATTTACGTTAAGGTTCCGTTCGACTGTTTCGATCTGTTGACGGAGCTCAGTGTGTCCTGTGCCGGGTTTGAGCACGCGTTGTTCGAGCTCAGCGACATCGAGCTTGGGCTCTCTTGGCTCGATATCAAATGGGTCGACGTAATGTTTACGACCACGTCGAAATCGGTGAATACTGTGTTCGACGTCAGCGTGGGGAACACGGCATGTATAACTCCCTATTTCGCTCTAGAGGGTCTGGGTACTAACATTACCGGATTATCCCTGAAAGCGCTGAAGCTCTCCTATACCTGGGATAACCTTACGTTCAAGGCAGGGGAGTTATTCGACGAGGATGGTTGGTACCCGTACCTCAACTACACCGGCACCCGTTACTACGGCTGGACGTGGGACGGAGAACTGGCCACCCTTCCGGCTTGTACAGTCACGGAAGGGTACGATGAGTATCTTGGTCTGGAAATGTCCGGCGATTCCTGTTGCGGAGGAGCATCGACTTTATCCGCTTTCGCCTGGTTCGATACTGGAAACAGCACGGGATTATTCGACTGGGCAGAGACGCGAGTGAAACTCAGCGCGGGGATCGGCTCTAACGTTACTCTTACCTTCGGAATGAGCATTCCCCAAACTGGCACAAGTTGGTTCCGCCTAGGGATAGAAGTCTACTGGTAACATTTGGTTTGTGTGGATCGCCCCGGCTTCCAACCAGCAGCCGGGGCGTTTTTATTCCTCGGGTTCAACTGCCAAGTGCCACGGTAACTCGTGTCTTTGTGGGGGTGTCAATGATCGGGTAGATTTCCCCGGTCGAATGGTTGGCTGCATCTCCTCGCCCGGTTTATCGTGGTCGTGTTGGCTGGAAGTACACAACAATCTCCTCTTCGGTTTACCTAAACCCGTAAGATTTTATCAGACTTGAATATTTGCTCCGGCCGGGTATAATATGTTCAGTTTCCGATAGCAATTTCGTTCGCATCGTAGTTTCAAGACAAATTGCAAACCTAAACAGAGCTGAGAGTGCGACTTGGCTCACCGGAGCCAAGGAGTGTTTTTAGTGAGTTTTGAGAAATTTCCGTTCGACCGGCGCATTGTCGCCGGGATCCAAGCAGCCGGGTACATCACCCCCACCCCGATTCAGGACCAGGCGATCCCGCTCGTGCTCGAAGGGCGCGACGTTCTGGGGATAGCACAGACAGGAACGGGTAAGACAGCGGCATTCATCCTGCCGATCCTGCAGCGCCTGCTCAGGGAGCGATCGCGGCACGTGCGCGCACTCATCCTTGCGCCGACGCGCGAGCTGGCGGAGCAGATCCATCAGACAGCGGTCGAGCTCGGCCGAGAGACGGGCGTGCGCAGCGTCTCCATCTACGGCGGGGTGAGCAAACGTCCTCAGCTTGCCGCGCTGCGCCGCGGGGCGGAGATCGTGGTCGCCTGTCCGGGGCGGCTTCTCGATCACATGGGCGCGAGGGCGATCGATCTATCGCGTGTAGAGGTGCTGGTCCTTGACGAGGCGGACCGCATGTGCGATATGGGATTCCTTCCCGATATTCGTCGGATCATCCGCAGTTTGCCGAAGGAGCGCCAGACCCTGTTCTTCTCAGCGACCATGCCGCCGGATATCCGCGCTCTGGCCGACAGGATCCTCACGAATCCGGCAACGGTGCAAATCGGGATGATCGCACCGGTGGAGACGGTCTCCCACGCCCTCTACCCCGTGCCGAGCACCCTGAAGAAGGGACTGCTTGCTGCAATGCTGAAACGGACCGCGACCGGGCGGGTTCTGATCTTCACCCGGACCAAGCACCGCGCTCGCAGCCTTGCCCCATACCTGAAGAAGCAGGGACACCGCGCCGCGGCCCTGCAGGGGGACATGACGCAGAACCAGCGGCAGAACGCGATCAACGGCTTTCGCAGCGGCAAGTACGATATCCTTGTCGCCACTGACATCGCCGCCCGCGGGATCGACGTGACGAACATATCACACGTGATCAACTACGACATGCCCGATACGGTCGACGCCTACACCCACCGCATCGGTCGCACCGGCCGCGCCGAGCGGACTGGGGAAGCGTTCACCCTTGCCACGTACGCGGATGCGTTGATGGTGCGCGATATCGAGAAGCTCCTCGGCGAGAAGCTCGAGCGACGGCGCCTGGACGGATTTGAGTACGGGGAGTTCGATCCAGAACAGCAATTCCGGGTGGTAAGATCCGCCCAATCGCGTTTGGGTGCCAGGTCCTACCGCCCCCGCGGGCGGATGCGCGGCCGGAACGCGAAGGCGACCTGGTAGGCCAAGATAGTGAGTACCCCTGCGTCCGCACGCCAGCGGGAGCGTCGCGGCGCAGGGATGCTCAGGAGTTTTACCTGATCTCTTTTCTTATTTCGCTCTATGCAGAATGGAGCTTTCCGAATCGGGATCGAATAGATGGATCTTCTCCACGGTCAGTTTCAAGCCCATGACCGTTCCGACCTCTCCGTTGAAAGGGGCTGGCACCAGTGCCCGGAACTCCTCCTCCCCCAACCGGAAGCTCACCAGGTCCTCCCGCCCCAACGGTTCGACCACATAGATCTCTGCGTCAAAATTCCCTTCACCAGCCGGGACGATATGCACGTCTTCGGGGCGGATGCCCATGATCACTTGGGAGGAGACGTTGCTCGGTTCGACCTGAGCGCTCATCTCTTCCGGCAGCCGGATCTTCAATTCCCGCCTCACGAGGTAGAGCCCATCTTCTTCCTGTTTGAGGGTTGCTTTGAGGAAGTTCATCGGAGGCGAGCCGATGAACCCGGCTACGAACAGAGTCTCCGGATACTCGTATAATTGGTTAGGAGTGCCGTAGGTCTGCAGTACGCCGTGGTTCATCACCGCGATCCTGTTGGCCATGGTCATTGCTTCTACCTGATCATGAGTTACGTAGATGGAGGTAACACTTAGATCTTCCTGTAACCGTTTGATCTCTCCACGCATGCGCAGCCGTAGCTTAGCGTCCAGGTTTGATAGCGGTTCATCGAACAGTAGGATGGCCGGTTCCTTGACCAAAGCCCTCGCGACAGCCACCCGTTGTTGCTGCCCACCGGAGAGCTGGGCTGGCTTGCGGTCCAGGAGTTCTCCGATCCCCATCATGTCGGCTACTCTCTGAACTCTCTGTTTCTTTTCCTTTCCGCGTATCTTCTTCAGGGTCAATGGGTAAGCAATATTATCGAAGACGGTCATATGGGGATAAAGGGCGTAACTTTGAAACACCATACCGATGTTGCGTTCCTTCGGCAGCAGGTGGTTCACCACCTTGTCTCCGAATCGGATGTAACCCGAGGTTGGCTTATAGATGCCAGCGATCATGAGGAGGGTGGTGGTCTTGCCGCATCCTGAAGGACCCAGAAAGGCGACGAATTCCTTGTCATCGATCTCCAGGTTGAGGTTATCCACGGCCTTTACCTTGCCGAAGTGCTTACATAGATTCTCAATGGTTATTTGCATCCAAGGCTCCTTTTTATCATCAGGGGATTATACGCCTCCTTTTTTCCCGCCTCCGTAGATGCTGAGCAGCGATTCCTGAGTGAACAGGAAGAAGAGCAGCACCGGTATTAACTGGAAAAGCCCAACGGCCGCCACTGCGTTCCACTCAGTCATCACGGACTCGCTGATGAAATTTTGCAGGTACAGGGACAGGACGGATGAGTGCCCGGTAGCGCCGATGGTGAAGGTAACGGGAATTATGTATGCATTCCATGCAGTCAGAAATGAAAATATCGACAACGCTGCGATTCCCGGCTTTATGTTGGGCATCAGGATCTGCCACCATATCTTGATTCGCGATGCTCCGTCGATCATTGCGGAGCGCTCCATGTCCCAAGAGATGTTGTCGAAGAATCCCTTCATCACCCAGATGCCGAACGGAAGCTGGAAGGCAACCATAACCAGAGCCACACCACCGAGAGTGTTGTAACCGAACCCTCCGATCAGCGGTATTCCACGCCCTATGAAAGGAATCTTCTGAATCCAGAGGAGTACGAAATAAATGGGAATAAGAAGGGTGACGCTGGGAAAGGCATGAAGGATCAGGGTAAGGGATAGGAATCCTTTTCGACCGGCAAACTTCATCCGGGAGAGGGGATAAGCGGCCAAGGATGCAACTGCAACGACAATGGCTGTCATAACAAGCGACATCACAAGGGTATTAAGAGTGACGGGCCAGATGTTGGAATATCCGCCTCCGAAGGGTGATTCCCACAAGAATCGCCAGTTGGACAGCGTCCATCCGATCGGCTTTAGCCCCTCCGTTCTGGAGGAGAACGAGGCGATGATCAACCATGCATACCCCAGGAGGAGGAACAGGGTGGGGATAAGCAGCACGATGTAAGCAAGTCCGGCTTTCCACATTCGTTTTATGCTCACCATAGTAGACCTCTCACAGGGTTTCTATCTTCGGTTCCTGGAGCAGTTCACCGAATTTGAACACCCGCATGTAGATAACCGCCATGACGATACCTATGATCACTAGGACAACCGACCACGCTGCTCCGTAGCCCCATTGGGTGTTTCCATAGTAAGTGGCGAAAGCCCGATGATAGGCCATCAGTGACCAGACCTCTGTCTGGTAGAGCCCGGGGCCTCCGTCCGTAAGGAGCAATATCTGCTCGAACGATGTTAAAAGTGATAGCGTCTGATAAGTGGTGACGAACAGAAGGGGCCATTTGATCATGGGAAGCTCAACGTATCGTATGGTCTGCCAGGTGCTCCCGCCATCCACCTTGGAGGCGATGATGTAGTCCTTCGGGATCGATTCGATTGCTGAGCTCAAGAGAATCATGCCGAACGACGCCCCGATGAAACCGTTGACCAAGATGACAAACACCCATGGATTTGTCATGAGAAGGTATTCTCCTGAGCCGATTCCCAACGGACGCAGGAAATAATCATTTATGATCCCCATCGGTGCCGGCCCCGCCATCGCTTTCCACATCATGACGTAGACGACCACGGGGGTGATGCGTGGCAGAAGCCAAGCGGCCCGAAATGCAAACCCGGTACGGCGTCTTATGTGGGTGGTTATCAGGGCGAGGAGCAGTCCCATCCCCACGTTAAAGAAGATCAGAGTCAGCCCTGTGTACATGATGGTGTTGAGCAGAATCTTCGGGAAGAAGTGGTTGTTGAAGATCCTCACGTAGTTAGTGAGGCTCCAATTCTTGGGATTCCACCACTCGAGGATCCCGAAATTGGTCATGTCGAGATTGGTAAAACTCAAGATAAAAACCATGATCAACGGGATCAGGAAGAAGAGGAGTATGAGGATCAGGGACGGCGACAAGAAGAGGTACGGCGAGATTCGGCCGTTTAGTCCTTGCAGGGTTTTGAATTTTCGCATTTTGATTTTTAAAAAGACAGGGGGGATGAACCCCCCCTGTCTGAGGTCAAACCTAGCGGATGATCACTTTGTCACCCAACTCGTTGGTAAGTTGATCCACCACGAAATCCACGGCCTTTTCCGGGGTGAGATCACCCGAGACTACAGCGGCCAGAGCGTTGTAGGTGATGGTCGAATAGGATCCCCAGTACGGGTTGTTGGGAAGGAAGGTCGTGTAGTCCAGCATGTACAGAGTATCGCTCAGGAGACGGGACTTCTTGTAGAAGATGTAGTTCGTCTGTCCCTTGAGGATACCCAAGTGAGTGCTGCTCAGAGCGTGGCGGGTGTTCGGACCGTAGTCGGTGACTTTCGCGATCAACGCCAGTGCCAGATCCGGATACTTGCACTGGGAGCTGATCATGTATACCAATGGGTGACTCAAAGTGACGGGCTTGCCGCCTTTTTCGGCAGCGGGGATGAGCCCGAATCCAAAGTTCTCCCATTCATAATCCTCGCCGCCCTTGTCCTTGAGGTACACCGTACCCCATTCGGCCCACTGCCATGTTCCACCCAACCAGAACAGGACTTTCCCGCTCGTTATCGTCGGGTGCCAGGCCTCTGACCAGCCCAATCCCAAGCACTTCATCGATCCGTATTTCTGAGCGGCGTCGTAGAAGAACTTGTAGTACTTGAGACCGGCGGCCTTATCGAAGACCAGCTTGCCGCTCGTCGGGTCGATCGTCTGCCCGCCGAAATCGTAGTAGAAGGCGGTAAAGTCCCCTCCGTTCTTCGGGCGCGTCCAGAAGCCGTTACCATCCGGGACGATTCCCTTGTCCACGGCTTCCTTGGCGGTCGCCAGCATATCGTCGAGGGTGAATTCACCGTTCTTGATTGCGTCGGGAAGTCCGGCGATCTTCTCGTCCGACCAGCCGAGCTGCTTCAGCAGGGACTTGTTCCAGTACAGGGGGCGAGCTTCGGTGTCCTGCGGCACCGCCCAGATGTTCCCCTTATACGTGCAGGACTGCCAAAGGGCGTCGATGACGTTGTTGAACTTCGGAAATTCCTTGAGCAGGTCGTCCAGTGCGATGATGCGGCCCGCCGCGGCCTGGGTTGCGACGTCCTCATGCCCCGAGAGCCAGATGTCCGGGGACTTGCCGGCGCCGTAACTGAGGACGAACTCCTTCTTGTAGTCACTCCAGTTCGCATGATCCTGCACGATTTTTACTTCCACTCTCCGCGGATCGCCCGCTGCCTCCAGATCAGCATTGAGCTCTTTTGCTGCCAGGATGAAGTTGTTCCCGCGCCAATTCTCCATCGGAGGAGTGGCATTGGTGCGGACCGTTATGACGATGGTCTGAGTGTTGTCCTGGGCCAGAGCGGTGAAGAGCATTCCGCTCAGTAGCAATCCCCCTACCAGTATCAGAATCAGAAGGCCAACTTTCTTCATTTGTTCCCTCCTTGTGGTTCATTAACTTCGGACGGTTTGGTGCTCATGCCCCTATGTCGTTGTAACTTTAATTAAGTCGATTGATCACCTCCTTTGCAAGTGGAATAGAGGTCTTTTGATCTATGAAAGTTGGAACCGAAAAGGAACTTACGGAGAGGAAGGAGAGCGAGCCCCCACCTTGGACGATTGCTTGGCTCCTATGAATATGCGCTACCTGCTCCATCGGATGGTTCTTCCCTCCAATCTACGCAAACGATAGCATAGCCTGAACAAACGATAGCGCAAAATGGCGGCGTTGTCAAGTGGAAGGCTTGGAAGTAGTGCAACGTACCACCAGATGCGGCTTCAACACGCGATGAAGAAGGCGTTGGTGTCTTCCTACTATCGTGGAGATCAGCCAATCTGTGGCGATTTTCCCCATCTCGAATGCCGGTTGAGCGACGGTGGTCAGCTGAATTCTGGGGAGTGATGCGTAACTTATGTCGTCATAACCTACGATTGAAAGGTCATCGGGAACGGAAATTCCAAGGTCCTCTGCAGCCTCCAACACCCCGAGGGCGGTCACATCGTTTGCCGCAAAGATGGCGGTCGGCCTTACGGTGAGGGACAGCATGCGGCGGCCGGCCTCGCGTCCCGCCCGCTGTGTGAAGTCCGCGTAACGAATCCATTCCTCCTGTGGAGTAAGACCGTGTTCTTGAAGGACCTCCCGGTACGTCTGCATCCGGTCGTTGCTCGATTGCACCGCGGCCGGGCCACCGATGAACCCGATCCGCTTGTGGCCCAGGGAGATCAAGTGCTCAACAGCCTGGCGCGCTCCGTAATGATCGTCGCCGATTACATAGGAGGTCTCTATGCCTTCCCACAGGCGGGAGACAAGAATGAAGGGGGTTTTAGATCCGGCAAGCTGTTTTGCAACCGGATCGTTGCGGGTGGCATTGGTTATGATCAGCCCGTCCACCCGCTTGCGGCGTAAGAGCCGGATGTAATTCAATCCCCGTTCGAGGCTCTCGGCGGTGTTGCACAGGATCACCCCGTACCCGAAGGCATGGGCTACCTCGCCCACCCCGCGGGCGATGTCAGCGAAGAACGGGTTGGTGATGTCCGGCACCACCAACCCGATCGCCTCCGAAGTCCCTTTGACCAAGGCGCGCGCCAACTCATTCCGCTCGTAACCGAGCCGCTTGGCAACGGCATGCACCTGCTCCTTTGTCGCTTGACTGATGAGCGGGCTGTCGCTCAATGCACGGGAGACCGTAGATGGTGAGACCCCTACCTCTCGTGCGATATCCTTGATTGTTACCATAACTGCTCGCCTCGCTGGCCCGGATTGGCGGAGTTTATACTATATTATTGATCTTAGTACGATAAAGAGGCCCTCGCAAGCGAAGCAGGATACCGCCGGATTATTCCTCCTTCTCCGACTGTGCTTGGGTGATCAGCTCACGCAGGTCTTTTAGGGCCTCCTTGAGCATGACCGGCCCATCCTCCACAAACCTCTCTTGCAGCTCGAGGATGTAGATTCCCGAGTATCCCGACATGAGCTTGAAGACGTCTTTGTACGGGATGGTTCCCCATCCGACAGGAAGATGCAGATCCCCGATCCCCATCGGCATCGCTTCGATGTACGGAGGGGCTGATTCAGGCTTTCCCTTGCCGAAGTTATCGTTCACATGGGCGTGCCGGATGAACGGCTTGGCCATCTGAATCGGCCTGAGGAAGTCGTATCCGAGGGTGCAAGCATTGATGTAGGAGTGGGCGAAATCGCTGCAGATTTGGACGGAATCTTCATCAACGGCCTTTATCATCTTGACCAGGTGCACGAGCCCGGAATGGATGTTTTCCACGCAGATCGTGACCCCCTCTTTCGCAGCCAGGTGTCCAAGCTCGGTCAGTTCGTCGATCTCGATTTCACGCGCCTCTTCCTCAGTGACTCCCTGTCCATTGCTCTTCAGCCTTCCCTGGTGGTAGACGAGGATCTTCGCCCCGATCTCGGCGGCGAACCTGATGCTCGCTGCGAATACCTTCCGTTGAATTTCCGGATACTCAAAATCTACCAGGTTGAGCCGATCCGGAGCATGGACGGTGTATTCAAGATCGAAGGTGCGCAAGATGTCTCGTACCTTCTTGGTCCTCCCTTGTCGAAGATGCCCGTTTACGATCGCGTCGACCCCGTGAACCGGTATCTCTGCCACATCAGCGCCGGCTTCTTGGATGGCTGCAAGATCCCGTTTCAGCAGCTTGAGGTCCCCATCGATCCGCCCCGAATGGATGTTGAGCCCGAGTTTATTCTTCATGTCACGCGCCGCCTCCTGCCGCTAAGGCTAAAAATTTATGGCCCGTAATATACAACGTTTGCATCGGTGAAACAAGGGTGAATTCCTGAAGAAACAAGGGCATCTGCCCCTGGTTGAGGTCTTCTTTTTCTTCTGTGATGGGAATTTAAGGATAGAGCCGGTTTATCTGGCGGGGGAACGGGATCGTCTCCCTCACGTGGGGGACGCCGCAGATCCAGGCGATCGTGCGCGCCATCCCGAGGCCGAACCCGGCGTGGGGAACGGATCCGTACCGGCGCAGGTCGAGGTACCATTCGTACGGCTCCCGGGGGAGGTTGTACTCCGCAAGCTGCCGTTCGAGCTCCTCCAAGGTATCGACGCGCTGGCTCCCGCCGATCAGCTCGCCGTACCCTTCCGGCGCGATCAGGTCAGCGGCGAGGGCGACGGATGGGTCATCGGAGGGGCGCTTCATATAGAACGGCTTCATCCGCGCTGGAAACCGCTCGATGAATACGGGCTTGCCGAAGTGATCCCCGAGTGCGGTCTCGTGCGGGGCGCCGAAGTCGTCCCCGTACTCGATCTTTTGCCCCGCCTCCTGGAGGATCCTTATCGCCTCGGCGTAGGTCGTCCGCGGGAACGGGAGTTCAACCTCCTCCAGAAGCTTGTCCACGTCGCGCTTCAACTGCTTGAGCTCGCGGGCGCGCTCCGCGACGACCGCATTTACCACGTAGTTTATGAGCTCCTCCTGCAGCTTGAGGTTGTCGGCGTGTTCGTAGAACGCCATCTCCGCTTCGGCCATCCAGAACTCGGTCAGGTGCTTTCTCGTCTTCGATTTCTCCGCCCGGAACGCCGGACCGATCCAGTACACCTTCCCCAGGGCCATCGCCGTCGCCTCCAGGTACAGCTGCCCGCTCTGGCTGAGGTAGGCCTGTTCGCCGAAGTAATCGACCGGGAACAGAGTCGTCGTTCCCTCGACCGACGTCCCGGTGAGGATCGGCGCTTCGGTCGCCACAAAACCGTGCTCGTGGAAGAATCCGCGCACGGCGCGGAAGACGGCGTCCCGCACCCGCAGGATCGGGACCTGCCGGCCGGTGCGGATCCAGAGATGGCGGTGATCGAGGAGGAACTGCGGGGTATGCTCCTTCAGCTCGATCGGGAACGGCTCGGTCGGCTCGTGCACGACCTCGATCCCGGTGATCCCGAGCTCGCATCCGCCCGGAGCGCGCGGTTCGGCACGCAGGGCTCCGGAGACGATGAGCGAAGTCTCGCGGGGGAGGCGATCAGCAAGTTCGAACAGATTCGGATCATCGGCTTTGGTGAGCACCCCCTGGATCACCCCTGTCCCATCCCGAAATTCGAGGAACAGGATCTTTCCGCTCGACCGCTTGTTGTACAGCCACCCCTTGATGAGGACCTCCTCACCGATGAACCGCGTTCCCTGATCGATCGTGATCGTGCGCATCGCCTCTCCTTTCGCTGGGGGAAAGGGTAGAAGATGGGACCTATCTTTGCAAGAGATCCTGCGCCACCGGTTCGGCGGCGATCCCTTCCGGGGCCGCTTCCGGGAGCGGTGCTTCTTTGATCACTCGGTGCTTCCAGTTTCCGGTGAGGAAGAACCCGAGCGCGAGCACGGACGCTCCGAGGTTGGAGCCGAACATCGCCCACCACACTCCGTCCGCCCTCATCCCCCATGTGAATCCCAATAGATACACGAGCGGGATGCGCAGCGCCCACAACCGGAACAGGGCGAAGAACATCGAGTAGACGGTGTGTCCCGCCCCCTGGTAGGTTCCGATGACCACCTGCAGGATCCCCATGAACGGGAACGCGATCGCCACCACTGCGAACATCTGTGCCCCGAGCGCGATCACCTCGGGGTCGGCGATGAACAGGTGGACGATGGAAGCGCGCATGATATAGGTGATGATTCCGGCAAGCACCAGGAATCCAGTGGAGATCCCCATCCCGGTCCATGCGACCCGGGCCGCCCGGTCCGGTGCCTCCGCACCCAGGTTCTGGCCGACCATCGTTGCCGTCGCCTGCCCGAGCCCCATCGCCGGCATGAGGGCGATCGAGATCACCCGGTTCCCGATCCCGAACGCACTCACCACCGCGGTCCCGAACCGGGCGAGGATCCCGGTCATGATCGAGAATCCGACCGCGGTGCCGGATTGTCCAAGTGAGGCTGGTGCCCCGATCACGACGATCTGGCGCACCGTCTCCGCCTGCAGGCGCAGGTGGCGGGGACGCAGGTGGAGCCCCACCCGGCCGGAGAACAGGAGCCACAGGCCGATGACGGCGATCACGCCGCGGGAGATGACGGTGGCGTACGCCGCCCCGGCGATCCCCCACTCCGGGAACGGCCCCCAGCCGAAGATGAGGAGCGGATCGAGGAGTATGTTCAACCCGACCGAGATCCCCATCAGCTTCATCGGGGTGACCGTATCCCCGATCCCGTTCAGCAGCGCGGTGACGATGAACATCCCGAACATCGCCGGAATCCCGAGATAGATGATGCGCAGGTACGTGGTCGCCGGCCCGATCAGGTCCGGTCCGGCGCCCATGAGGACCATCAGCGGACGGGCGGCGATCGCTCCTCCGGCGGCGAGGACGAGCGCGAGGATCGCGGTGAACGAGAATACCTGGCCGGCGGCGTGGTTCGCCTCCTCGTACCTCCTCGCTCCCGTGTATTGGGCGACGAGCGCCGTTCCAGCGATCGTCACTCCGGCCCCGAGGGAGATCATGAGGAATACGAGCGGCCAGGCGATCGTCGGTGCGGCGACCGCGACCTTCCCCAACCGTCCGAGCCAGAGGGTGTCGACGAGGTTGTACACCGTCTGGAACAGGTTGGAGAGCATCACCGGCCAGGCGAGCTGAAGGAGCGCCGGGGTGATCGGCCCGGAGGTCAAATCCCTTCTTCTTCTCATGTGCGCATTGTATCCAAATGGTGATGGATCTTCCCGCACGGCATCTCGATCACCCGCTCCGCTTGAGCCGTCCGGTCCGCTTGGCGTAGCGCTCGACCTTGCGGAAGATCACAAGGCCGACCGCGGTCACCCCGATCCCGGCGCCGATCAGCGTGAACACGGTGGGAAGCAGACTCCCGGTCGACTCGCCGCGCAATAGGCAGCCCCGCATTCCCTCGATCACGTAGGTGGCCGGTGATACGGAGGCGATCGCCTGCAGCCAGCCAGGCAGGGTGGCGACTGGGTAGTACACCCCAGAGATGAGAAGGAGGATCGCCGCCGCTGTGTTCGTCATCTGCGCCCCCCTCTCTGGGTAGAGGAGTGGCAGAACCGCGGCCAGGATCCCCAGCCCGACGAACGAGACGCTCCCGGCGAGCAGTAGCAAGACCGCCCCCCCGATGTTCGCCCCGGAAAGATCGAGTCGGAAGAACGCGGCCACGATCAGAAGGATCACCAGCGTGCGCAGGATCCCGTATCCGATGGCGAACAGGGTCGTCCCCACGAGATGGGTGAGCCGGGAGACCGGGGCCATGAACGTGTACTCGATCGTCCCCTCCCACCGCTCCCAGGCGATCATCTCCGAGATCGAGTAGAAGATCACGGAAAGGTACGACCAGATCAGGGTTCCCACCAGGAGGTAGGTGATGATGTATTGTGTATCCAAGGTCTCTCCGCTGATCCGCTCCATCCCGGCTCCGATGTAGGTGACGGCGAGGGAGTTGACGAGGGAGGAGATCAGCCAGACGATCTCCCATCCCCAGTAGCGCTTGGTCAGGTTGATGTTGCGCTCGACGAACGCGTACGCCCCGCGCAGCTCGCGGATCATCCAGTTCATTCCACGACCTCCTTCTCAGCAAGCGGGTGGCCAGTGAGCTCGAGGAATACCTCTTCCAGTGTGGGGGGTTGTCCGTTCCTCCATCCGACCTTGGTCTTCAGCCCGGCCGGGGTATCGAGGGCGATGATCTTCCCCTCGTCGATGACCGCGATCCGATCGCAGAGCCGATCCGCCTCCTCCATGTCGTGGGTAGTGAGGAGGACCGTTGCGTCGTGCTCGGCCCGGATCTCGCGCACGAACGCCTGTACGTCGCGCTTAGAGTGGGGATCGAGCCCGGTCGTTGGCTCATCGAGGAGCAGGAGGGTGGGTGAGGTCAAAAATCCGCGCGCAACCGCCACCTTCTGCTGCATCCCGCGTGAGAGCTGCTCCATCGGCTGGGTGAACGCATCCTCCTTGAGCCCGAGGCGTAAGAGGATCTCGCGCATCCGGATCCGCGCCTCCCGCATCGGCAGCCCGTACAGGCGCGCCGCATAGCTCAGATTCTCGAGCGGCGAGAACTTCTTGAAGAACGCGGCGTCGACCGAGACGCGGTTGATCATGCGCTTGACGATCGCCTCCTCCCGCACCACGTCGTGTCCGAAGACGCGGATCGTCCCACCATCGGGAAGGAGGAGGGTCGATACGAGGCGGATCAGGGTGGACTTGCCCGACCCGTTCGGGCCGAGGACCCCGAAGATCTCCCCCCGCCCGACCGAAAGGCTCACTCCGTCGAGCGCGACGACCTCGCGTCTAGATCGGGAAAACCGCTTGGCTGAACTCTCTTTTTTGAAGAAGACCTTGCGTACCTGCACAAGTTCAAGGGCAGGGATACTCATGGTGACTCCTTTTTTGGTGAAAACAAAGACAGGGTAAGGCCTATTCCGCTGCTGTCAGATCGCCTTGAATAAGGCGGCGGCTAAAGCGTTCTATACCTCATAGCAGTCTTACCCCCGAAGAGAAAAGCGGGAAACTGAAAAACAGTATAGGGGAGGACGATTTAATTGTCAACCCGACCGCCCCTGCGCGGCGGAAACGTCAAGGTGATTCCCAAGGGCGGCTTTCCGCCGTATGGACGTTCCCGTTGGTTGGAGAAGGGGGATATCAATCCCGCAGTTCTCT
This sequence comes from Candidatus Bipolaricaulota bacterium, assembly GCA_021159055.1. NCBI lineage: Bacteria > Candidatus Bipolaricaulota > Candidatus Bipolaricaulota bacterium. Next base: position 14,618 of record JAGGSO010000121.1, read on the forward strand.
TTCCACAAGTCGTTCGACGAGGCCCTCCTCCGGGATGAACGGAAGTGTGATGTGCCCACGGTCCTGGTTGAGCTCGTTCCACTCCGCGGCGACTTGGACGGCGTTTTCGTTCCTTGCCCACGCGCGACGGGCGACTCCACCGATTACATCCCAGGAGATGGCATGCACGATGATCTCGTCCACCCGGGCGCTCCCGTCGAGGACGAGCCCGAACCCGGCGTGGATCGCCTTGCCGATCCCCACCCCGCCGCCGTTGCTCATCACCACGAGCGTCATCCCCCGGGCGGCGTTCCCGGCGAAGTTGTGGGCGGACATGTCGGCCATGATGTTCGATCCATCCTTGATGTTGGCCGTCTCGCGGAACGGGGAATCGGCCGAGCCGGTGTCGTGATGGTCGCGCCCGATCATCACCGGTCCGATGACGCCGTCGCGCACGAGCTCGTTGAATTTGAGCGCGATCCGCACCCGCGTTGCCTCGTCGGCGTACAGGATCCGCGCCTGGGAGCCGACGACGAGGTTGTTGCGGTCGGCGTTCTTGATCCACTCGTAGTTGTCGCGGTCCTGCGCCCGCCGCGTCGGATCGATGCACTCCATCGCCGCCCGGTCCGTGGCCACCAGGTCCTCGTGCTTCCCGGACAGGCACACCCAGCGGAACGGGCCGTAGCCGTAGTCGAAGTTGAGCGGTCCCATCAGGTCCTCGACGTACGACGGGAAGATGAACCCATCGCTCGTGTCGCGGCCGTTCTTCGCGATCTCGGTCACCCCGGCGTCGAACACCGCCTTCAGGAAGGAATTGCCGTAGTCCCAGAACCGGGTGCCGCGGGATACCATCTCGTTGATCAGCTCGAACTGCCGCCGCAGGGACCGGTCGACGCGGCGCTTGAACTCCTCCCGGTCGGTCCTCAGCAGCTCCCGTCCCTGGGCGAACGTCAGCCCCTGCGGGGTGTAGCCGCCGTCGTACACTGCATGACACGACGTCTGATCCGAGGCGAGATCCACTGCGATTTCATGTTCGACGAGGTACTCCCACAGATCGACGATGTTCCCGTGGTAGGCGATCGACACCGCCTCGCCGTTCTTCCGCGCCGCCTCCATCCAGGCGACGACCTCGTCCAGATCGTCCGACGCCTTGGAGAGCCAACCCTGCTCCATCCGCTGCTCGATGCGGGAGCGATCGACCTCGGCGATCACCCCGACTCCGCCGGCGATCTCGATCGCCTTCGCCTGCGCCCCGCTCATCCCGCCCAGGCCAGAACTCACGAACGTGCGCCCGCGCAGGTCGCCGTCGGCCGGGATCCCGAGGAACCGCCGGCCGGCGTTGAGCAGCGTCAGGTACGTCCCGTGTACGATCCCCTGCGGGCCGATGTACATCCAGCCACCAGCGGTCATCTGGCCGTAGTTCGCCACCCCGAGGGCGGCAGCGCGACGGAACTGCTCGGGGTTGTCGAACATCCCGACCATCAGGGTGTTGGTGTTGATCACCCGCGGGCTCTCCGGTCGGGACGGGAACAACCCGAGCGGGTGGCCGGACTGGATCACCAGGGTCTGGTGGTCGGTCATCACCTTGAGGTATTCCTTGACCAGGCGGTACTGCATCCAGTTCTGGAACACCTGTCCGCTCTCCCCGTAGGTGACGAGCTCGTACGGATAGAGGGCGACCTCGAAGTCGAGGTTGTTGTCGATCATCACCTGGAGCGCGCGGCCCGCCAGGGTGCGGCCCTCGTACTCGTCCACCGGCCGGGCGTAGATCCGCCCCGGCGGTCGGTAGCGGTAGCCGTAGATCCGTCCCCGCGTTCGCAGTTCTTCGAGGAACTCCGGGGCGAGCTCTTCGTGCAGCGCGGGCGGGATGTAGCGCAATGCGTTCTTCAACGCGAGGATTGTCTCCTCCCGCGTCAGGTTGAACCCGCGGTGGGGCGCACGCCGGATCCCCGGCTCGAACTTTGGCGGTGGTGGAAGCTCAGCCGGGAGCCGGATCGCCATCGGTTCGTCTCTCATCTCCTCCCTCCTTTTGCGAGGAGAGTATATCTTCCTGTGCCAGCCTGCGACAAGCGATACGGGAGTGTTTCACGCGGACTCCGCCGGGTGTCATTCTTGATTCCATCGGCGTCCTTCATTTTGACAGGTGATCGGCCCTGAGCTATAATCACGCCCTAATCGGAGATTGAATTAAGGAGCAGAAGATGCAACGGACTTACGTGGCAAAGAACGAAGAACGGGGTAAGACCTGGGAACGCAATTGGTACTTGGTCAATGCTGATGGGAAGACCCTGGGGCGGTTGGCGAGCGAGATCGCGGTGATCCTGCAGGGGAAGCATAAGCCGATCTACACTCCGCACGTCGATACCGGTGATTACGTGATCGTGATCAACGCGGAGAAGGTCGTCCTCACCGGGAACAAATGGGATCAGAAGCTCTACCAACGGCACTCGGGTTACATCGGCGGTTTGAAAGAGATCCCTTATCGCAAATTGATCGAGCGTCGTCCCACCCTGCCGGTGCGTGAGGCGGTGCGGCGGATGCTCCCGAAGACGACCCTCGGTCGGCGGATGCTCCGCAAGTTAAAGGTATACGCCGGGCCGACCCATCCCCACACGGCACAACGCCCGATCGAGCTTTCGCTGTAACCCTGGGCGTATTCAACCCGGACATTTGTCCGCGGACCTTTAGACAAACCCGGAAGGAAGCGTCGACACCCTTCCTTCCGGTTTTGCTTTCACATGGCTAGACTCCCTGCACAGAAACAACATCTGAAACGGGTGGTGGGGAGAATATGGGAACTAAGGTGCGCAGGATCAGTCTATGGGTGATAGTGGGGGCAATCCTGCTGAGCGCCGTCGTGTCAGTAGCGGGGGAGAAGATCGCGATCTTCGTTCAAGCGGCCGCTCCGGTCCCGACGGCCGATGTTGAGTTGCTGCAGAACTTCGCGCAACAGCACGGTGCGGTCATAACCGGGGCGCGGGTGTGTTCCACCGGGGAGCTGATGCACGCCCAGCGGTTGACCAATACCTACATCGGGAATACCCTGTCGGTCGAGGGGATCAGGCGGCTCGCCAACGCGCTGGATGTGGATCATATCATCATCTTCCGCATCGTCCGCTGGGAGGATCAGCTTTCGTTTCAGCCGGAGAGGTCCCTCCTCATCCTTGGAGCGACCTCGCTCGCTGACAACTCTCTGAAACTCCTGTTGAGCCCGCTCGGGATCCTCCTTGGCCTGCAGAAGGAATCTACCGTCGGGCTGTTCGCCACCGTGTTCGATCCGAACGGGAACGTACAGTTCACCACTTCCGTTACCTCCACGGATCAGCCGTTCCTCTCCCTCCTCACCGCCGATCCGCTGGAGGCAGCGAAACAGGCGATCGATACCGCCCTTTATCAGATCGCGGTGGCCCTATGAGTCCCGGAAGGAGGATCGTGATCGATGTTACAGACTAACGCGGGATTTTATGATAGAGTGGGTACGGACTGTTCTGTAAGACAGAAAATTGTGGAGAAAATGCTAAGGACAAAGGAGGTAGCAATGAAGTTTCTTAAGCTCGGTCCTTATGGCCTTCCCATCCTGCTGGTGATCGCCGCCCTTCTTCTTCCGGCGGCGGCCTACGCACAGGGGGAAGGGTATTATACGGTCAGCCAGGGGGCGACGAAGGTGCAGATCACGCCGCTCTCCGGCCCCGGGGATGCCGCCAGCTTCTACAACATGACGAACAGCCAATCAAACACTGGGTTGGAAGAGGCGAACACAGCGGTTATGTTCCTCTACCGGAATACCGCCACCGGTGCGCTCTCACTGTTCGTCCTTTTGAGCGGGCCGAACGGAACGGCCGGGACGGTGACGTTCTCTCTGTCCGGGGTCCCGGCCGGTGCCGGGTTTGAGGTGCAGGACGACGGTATGGTCGATTTCCGCGAGACGTGGGAGCTCACCCCTCCGACCGGGACTGTCTCCTGGGCGTGGGACGAGGGGAAATCGGACGGGATGGTCCTCGGGCCGCTCGGGACTGATTTCTCGCTTACCATCTACCCGCAGTTCACCTCCGGAATCACCGCGGTGAAGTTCCTCTCCGGCGATCGGACGGCGCCCCAGAAGATCGACCTCAATTTGACCGATCCGATCATCATCGCTGGCAGCCCGAACGAACCGCCGGTAGCAGCGTTTTCCACCGCGCCGGACAAGCCGCACATCAACGAACCGGTGACGTTCGACGCCAGCGCGTCCCATGATCCGGATGGGTCGATCGCGAGTTACGAGTGGGATTTCGATGGCGATGGGGTGTTCGATCAGAAGACGACCGATCCGGTCGTCACCCACACCTATGCAGTGGCCGGTACGAAGAGCGTTACCCTCCGGGTTACCGATAACGACGGGATGACCGGCCGCACGACCAATTCGGTTGAGATCTCCGCTCTTGCTGTGAAGGTGAAGAGGACGATCTCCACCGTCGCTGCTCTGCCCGGGACCACGTTCAAGGTAGTGGTCCGCATCGAGTCGGAGACCGATCTCGCCGGGGTCGGGCTGCAGGAGAGCCTCCCGGTCGGATGGAAGATCAAGCCGATCGAGAACGCCGGCGCCGCGTTCAAGCGGGCGACAGTACAATGGGTCTTCGTCGACCAGGTGAAGGCGGGAACAACCAAGGTGATCACCTATGAAGTGACTGTGCCGACGAGCGATCAGCTCGTGGCTACCACCCTCCCTGCCTGCTTCAAGATCACGGGGACGTTCCAGGCGATGACCCCCTCGCTCTCCATCCCGGTTGAGGGCGACAGCGACATCGAGGTCACCGACGCATTGACGATCAAGACGGCGATCGCGCACCTCGTCCCGCGGGTCGGGGATGATTTGGACGATACGATCGACCTGCGCCTGTCGCAGAAGATCGATCCGAACCAGCTTTCTCGCGCGATCGAGATGTGGCGAGACGACGAACCGGTCCCGTGGACGCAGGGAGCGACGATCGACCTGGAGACGATGAAGGAGCTCGCCGCCTACGCGTACACCTGCACCGAGGTCGATAACCCGCTGCCAGCAGTACCGCAGGCGAACATCACCGCGGTGCGCACGATCGCCACCCCGGTACCGTGCAACAACGTCCTCCTCAACTACTACGGACCGGACGGAAATCCGGCGGGGAACACGTTCACGGTGAAGGTGGAGATCAGCGCCGACCAAGATCTATACGGGGTCGGGCTCGCTGAACAGCTCCCGACCGGGTGGAAGGTCACCCCGATCCAGGACGACGGGTTCACCTACAAGGCATCGAAGGTGGAATGGATGTTCCCGGGCAAGCTGCCGGCGGGGACCACTAAGACCATCATCTATGAAGTCGAGGTTCCGCAGACCCAGGCGATCGAGCAACCAGCGGACAACCCCTGTTTCGTCAGCTCGAACGACCTATTCGGCGTGGTGGACTCCGCCCTCCCATGCCAGGACGTGACCGTCACCGGTGATTCCGCGGTCGACGTAACTGACTCCCTGCCGGTGATCGTCGCCATCTCGCGCTGGGACGTGGACAACGATACGATCGACATCAACCTGTCGAACAAGATCTCGTTCCAGCAGGTGCAGCGGGCGATTGCGTTCTGGCTCGAGGATGAGGTCGTACCGCGCACCGGTGGCCAGACGGTGGACTACGAGACCCTGAAGGCGATCATCGCCTACTGGCTCACTAACACCGATATCTGCGATCCCCTGCCGGGGGCGGTTCCCGGCACGTGCGAGCCGTGCAAGCTCCCGTGCCAAGGGGCAACGAAGTAGATGGAACGAGCGACTACTAGGAGTTGATCGCGATGAAGAGAAGAAACACCGCGGCGGGGGGGATCACCCTCGCCGCATTTTTGATCGTCCTTGCGGTAGGGGGCTCCGCCCTGGCGGGAGGATACATCCAGGTACAACAGACAGTCGTTCCCGATGAGGTGTACCTCGCCGGGAGCGGGGGGAGCCCGGAGACTGCGACCCTGACCCTTACCCTGACCGGCACCGGGCCGCGGGGGAGGTTCCCGATCGATTGTATGCTGGTGATCGACGTATCCGCTACCGCTCAGATTGACGTCGCCAAGGAGGCAGCGTTTGGGATCCTGAGCAAATTTAAAGAGGGAGATCGGGCCGGGGTGGTGGCATTTGCTACTGAAGCCCACCTGATCGTCCCGTTGACGGATGACCTAACGCGAGTGAAACAAGCGATCTCGGATCTCTCCCGCGGTGGAAAGTCCGCGTTTGGGGACGCCCTCAAACTCGCGCGCCAGCAACTCACCAATGAAGGACGGCCGGATGCAGTACTTGCCGAGGTCCTCCTCACCGATGGACAGAGCAACAGCGGGAGCGACCCGGCGATCGAGGGGAAGATGGCCAAGGAGCTGGGAATCAAGCTCATCTCGATCGGGATTGGAAACCTCATCGATAGGAATCTGCTTGAACAGTTCGCCAGCGAGACCGGCGGGCTGTTCCTCCCTCGACCTCGGGATGATGCTCCGGAGAGGATCATGGCTCGTCTGGCCGTAACCTCTGCCGGAGGCGAGATAACCGTCAAGAAGATCCTCCCCGCCGGCATCAGCTACGCTGGAGGGGATCCGACGCCGACCCAGATCGATCAGGGAGCGGATGGGATGACCGTACTCACCTGGCGGGTCGGATCCCTCGGCCTCGGCGCTCGGTGGACCGCCACCGTGCTCCTCAAAGGGACTAAGGTCGGTGAGTGGGCTACGGACGCCGAATCCGTGGTTACGATGGACGACTTTCGTGGAGTACCGACGACGATCAACATCTCCCCCCTCACCCTGCGAGTCATCGCTCCGAATGCCGCTCCGATCGCCGCGTTCACGTACGGGCCTGAGGAGCCCTCCACGAGCGAAGCGGTCTCGTTCACCGACGAATCAAGCGATTCGGACGGGAAGGTAGTGGCGTGGAAGTGGGACTTCGGTGACGGGGAAGAAAGCGAGGCGCAGAACCCGGAGCACCGGTTCGCCGCTCCCGGCACCTACACCGTGAGCCTGATCGCGATCGACGACCGCGGGGCACGCTCTGCTCCGGCCAAGGTGGAGATCACGATCAAGAACACTCCGCCCACCGCCTTATTCACGTGCTCCCCCAAGGAGCCGCGGAGTGGAGTGGAGGCTGTGTTCGACGCGAGCGGTTCCAACGACATCGATGGCCACGTCGTCACCTATTCCTGGGACTTTGACGGGGATGGGGCGTTCGACAAGACTACCTCAAACCCGCAGGTCAGTTACACCTTCCCGAGTTCCGGTGAAGTGCAGGTGACCCTCGCCGTCACCGATGACTCCGGTGGAACGGATACCTACACGAAGGCGATTGAGGTCCTTCCGAGCGTCACCGCGGTGCGGACGATCGACACCTGCCTCCCGGACGACGTGACGATCTCCGGCGGGACGGTCACCGTGACCGTTACCATCACCGCCAACACGGAAGTGCACGGCCTAACCCTGCACGAGGAGGTTCCGGCTGGTTGGACGTTCACATCGGTCGATAACGGATCCGCCACCCTGCGGGAGGCCTCGCACGACTGGTTGTTCATGGAGACCCTGAAGGACGGGGACCAACGGGCGGTCGTCTATACCCTCACCGCCCCCACCACCCCGCTTTCCGATCATGGGCAGGAGCAGGTTTCGCTCACCGGGAACGTGGGGAGCTCATCCCCGCGCCTCTCGCAGATGGTCCTCGGGGAGGACAAGGTGGCACGGGTGGACACCCTCCCCGTTCTGGTTGTCATATCCCGATGGGATACGGAGAAAAACGCGATCGATCTCTGTCTGCCGCCGCAGGTCGGGTTCGACCAGATCCAGTACGCCGTTTCTCTCTGGATCTCAGGCGACGAGGTCCCGTATACAAACGGCGCGACGATCGACCTGGCGACGATGCAGGATCTGATCGCGTATTGGTTGACTGATACCTCGGTTCACGATCCGCTCCCCTAGGGGCGGATCGTGGGCCCGGGTTTGGAGGGGGTATGAGCAAGAAGAAGGAACTGGTCATTCTGTTAAGCGGAATACTCGTGATGTTGGGCCTTGCTGTGTTCGGGCAGGGGATCGATTTCGACCCAGCGACCTATAACCCAGCGGTGGGAGAGACAGTGACGTTCTCCGCCTGTGAGACGTGCACCTCCGGTGCGGTCAGCTACGAGTGGGACTTCGACGGGGATGGAGTATCCGACCTCTCCGGGTCTGATCCCCTTGTCGACCACGCGTTTGCCGCCGCCGGCTACACCGAGGTGACCCTGCGCGCCGTCGGGGCCGACGGGCGCGTAACGGCGCGGAGGAAGGGCATCCTCGTCGGCTCCTCCCCGCTGATCGGGGTCCGCCGTGTCGAAGTGAACCCGGACAGGAGTTTGAACGTGACGATCAGCGTCGTCGCCACCGCCGACCTTTCCGGGGTCGGGATCGAGGAGACGATCCCCATCGGCTGGCAGGTGAACGCCTCCCAGGCCGGAGGGGTGTTTGTCAAGCGCACCGGGCGGAAGCTCGAGGTCCTGTGGCTGAACCAGCTCTTCGCCGGGGATACCGCGAGCTTCTCCTATACCCTCTATCCCGGGCAAGGGAACGGGGTTCCGGCGTTTACCGGGACGATCAGCGGCTATACCAATGGAGCCCGGGTGAAAAATGAGCTTTGCGGGGACCTCACCGTCCCGTATTAGGACCGAGCTTTGTGAACGGCGTGCGGGCGGCTCTGGCCGCCCGCGTTTCTATTTGATCGCCCGGCGGAAGAGGAGAGCGAGTCCCCCGAGGACCCCGATCGACACGCCCAGGGCCGGGAGGAATCGGAGGGGAATACGGAGGTTGACGACGACGGCCGCCAGACCGCCGGTTCCGATGCCGACCAGTGCAAGGAGCGAAAGTACCCGACGCGCGAACCTGGAGCGGTGCTCCTGTGGGAACATGGCGATCTCGCGGCGGCTCATCCCCGCCTCGAACCCGATGAGGGCGAGCACTTCCCCGGCCAGGATCGGATAGAACCCGGATCCGGTGAACAGGAGAGAAAGACCGATCCCGCCGGAGATCCCAAGGAGTCCTTCCATCCAGCGTGCTCCCCGCGTGACCACGGCGATCCATGCTCCCGCGCACACCAGGGCGATCGTGCCGATCACCGGCTCACCATCCCAATACCCGATCGCGGCGAGGACGGCCAACCCGATGGGGTAGATGAACAGCCCGGCCCAGTTCACCTGAACCTCCTCCCGCGGCGCGATAGGGCCCAATCGGTGGCGCGGGCGAGGGGCTCGTCGATCCTCCAGTCGACGACCTCCACTCCGATGCGGGCGAGGGTGTCGAGGAGGACGCGGCGGTCGAGCCGGATGATCCGGGCCGCGAGCTGCAGGCTCGCCGCGTCCGTCTTCCCGGTGTTCGCCTCGCGCCAGCGGTCGAGCGGATCAGGAGCGACGAGGATCACCTGGTAACCCCGCGTCCGCAGCAGACCGAGTGTCTCCACATCCTCCTCCCCGGCGAGCGGGCTCACCACTACGAGCTGGGAGCGGGAGGGGAAGAGGCGCGTCGGGATATAACGGAGGTCTTCAAACACCGCCTTGTCCCCGAGGGAGGCGGCGGCGAGGGAATCGAGGATCCGCTCCCGCTGGGTTCGCCCGAACCCAGGATAGGTCCAGTCGAGGATGTCCCCGTAGATGAGGAGGCCGACCCGGTTCCCCTGCGCGAGGAAGTGCGTCGCGAGGCTCGCCGCCGCATGCACCGCTGCCGCGAACGTGTCCGCGGTGGGGGAACAATGATGGGCGCGGGCACGGGCGTCAAGGATGACGTTCACATCGGCGATCCTCTCCTGTTCGTACTCGTTCACCACGAGCCGTCCGCGCCGGGCGTAGGCACGCCAGTTGATCCGGCGCACATCGTCGCCGGGGACGTAGTGGCGACACCCGAAGAAATCGATCCCGGCCCCCCCGACGTTCGCCTTCACCGTCCCGGAGTAGACCAGGGTACGGCGGGGGCGGATCACGATCTCCTCAAGCGGCTCTGGCCGGGGGAAGACGAGGAGAGAGGAGGGGATTTCGATCCTCTCCACCTGCGGTGCGGACGAGAATCTTCCCCACCGCTTGACCACGACCGGTGGGAACTCGTACTCCCCCCGCGAAGGGCGGATCGTGTACGAGACCTCGATCCTCCCTCCGGTCGGAAGCGGGGCAAGGGCGCTCGTCTCCCCATCGGCGGCTGTCACCCCGTCCGGGAGGACCTCCTCTAGCCCGAAGCTCGTGATATCCGGACCGTGATTCTCCGCCGTCAGGACTACCTCGATCTCCTCCCCCACCGGGACGCGGGCGGGATGGATCTTGCGGCGAATTTCGACTTCAGCCTTTCCCGGATGGGAAAGGACGATCCAGGTGAAATAGACGAGGTAAGGGATGGCGAGCCCGAGCACGCGCCCGTCGTGAACGACGATCCCGATGCTCACGAACGCCGCGGTCATCCCCGCGGCGACGGCCAACCTGGCGCGATACCCCATCAGTCGACCTTGGGGACCGGGACGAGACGGAGGATGTTCTCCACCACGTCCTGCGGCCCGATCCGCTTCGACCACAGCTCCGGGCTGAGGATCAGTCGGTGGACGAGGGCAGGGACGGCGAGGGTCTTCACGTCGTCGGGGAGGACGTAGTCGCGCCCGTGCAGGGCGGCCCATGCGCGCGTAAGCTTGAGCAGCGCCAGCGAACCGCGCGGGCTTGCTCCCACGTACACGTTCGTGTCCGTCCGCGTCCGCTCCACGATCGAGACGATGTACGACTCCACGTCCGGGTCGACGAACACCTCCTCCACCGCCGCTCGCATCGCGAGCAGCTCCTCAGCGTTCGTCACTGAGGAAAGGACGATCTCGTCCGCCTTCCTCCCCCGCCGTCGCTCCAGGATCTCTACCTCGTCCGCGTGACTCGGGTACCCGACCTTCAGGCGCATGATGAACCGGTCGAGTTGAGCCTCGGGGAGCGGGAACGTCCCCTCGTACTCGATCGGGTTCTGGGTAGCGATCACGATGAACGGAGCAGGGAGAGGGATGGTCTCCCCCTCGATCGTCACCTGAAACTCCTGCATCGCCTCGAGCAGGGCCGATTGCGTCTTCGGGGTCGCCCGGTTGATCTCATCAGCCAGGATCAGGTGGGCGAAGATCGGCCCTTTGGACAGGACGAACTCTCCTTTATCCCGATCGAAGATGTGCGATCCGGTGATGTCACCGGGGAGGAGGTCCGGGGTGAACTGGATCCGCTTGAACTCTATCCCCAGGACCTGGGAAAAACTGCGGGCGATCAGGGTCTTGGCCAGGCCGGGATAGTCCTCGAACAGGACGTGCCCTCCGGCGAGGATCCCGGTGAGGACCAGCTCGAGAACCTCCTCCTTCCCCACGATCGCTTTGCTCACTTCGTCGATGATCGCGCGGCCCCGCGCCGCGGCTTCAGCTATCTTCATTCATACCCCCTGTTCCAGTCTTTCCAGCACTGATATTGCTTTTTCCAATTTGGATTCAAACTCATACACATTCAACCCCGCCGGCGCGCGGGCACGGGCGAAGAGATCCAACACTTCGGAGTCCGTGCACCAACTCCCGTCCTCGAACCGCTCCCGCGCCGCGGCGAGGGATATCCCCTCGCGCTTGGCGATGATCCGCACCGCCGTCTTCCCCAGTTCCCGAACGATCATCCTCCGGTAGAACGGGCGACGGCGGGCCCGCGCGATCGCGATCGCCAGCGACCGGAGCGGATCGTCCCCTTCCTCCGCTCGCTTTTCCGTTCCCTCCCCTTCTCGTGGGAGAGAACCGATGGCGCGCAAGTAGCTTCCGAACAGGAACGCCGCCATCACCAGCACTGGGACGAGCCAGATCAGGTACTGGGGGAGGAGGGAGAGGTAGAACCAGAGCCGGTAATAGGCCTGGATGATGGGGATGGCGATCGCCCTGCGGAACCCCTCCTGCAGGAAGAGGATGAACAGCAGCGTGATCAGCCCGGTCAATCCGATGGCGATGGCGCCGATCAACCATCTCCCGTGCTCGTCCTTAGGCGTAGGCATCCCTGATCTCCTCCAGGCATGACAGAGCGGCGGCAGCGAACCTGGTCCCCTCGCGGTGGCCGTAGCGGACCTCCTCGAAGATCCCGGTGAGCCGATCGACATGTTCGTCCCGCATCCCGCGGGCGCGGAGGCGGCGGGCGAACTCGCGCGGGGTGAGGTAGTCGGGGTTCTCCACCTGTCGGGAGAGGATGTCGCACATCTCTCTATACGCCCTGATTACTACGTCCCGCGGCTCCTCTCCGTGGCGGATGCGGGCCGCCGCTGCCCCTGCCTCTTCCCCCAGCTCGGACAGGACATCGCGCCCCGCTGTTTCTGACGTGGATCGAAACCGCCGCCACGCCGCGAATCCAATTGCGACGATCCCCGCGGCCACCCCAAGCGCGATCAGGACGACCGACCAATTGGGCGGGGTTACGGTGGGCGGGACGTATTCCGGGGATGTCCCTTCCATGGGTGGCGCTGCCGTGGTTGGAGGTGAGGGAGGGGAAAACTCAGCCCGCTTCGGGTGGAAGAACGCGAGGAACACGGTGATGATGAGCAACAGAATCAGAATGGAGGGAAGCTGGCGGAGGAGGAACCGCCGGAATTGGGAAGAGACGAGCGCCCCGACCGCGGTGACGGTGGCGGCGAGGAAGAGGATGGCGTAGAGGATGCGTTGAAACGCCGCGGCCAGCCATGTGGGTCGATGACCGCCCGTATTCCCGACCTCCGGTGGAGCAAGCGAAGCCCCGTGTGGGACCGGTTTTCCCGGTCGAAATTGGAGGGAGGAGAACCCGCCGCTCAGGATCGCGATCCCGGCGAATACGAGCAGGAAAAGCGCCAGGACGAGGGTTTTTTCCCGATCCGTCTCCCTCACCCCTCGTCTTTCAGCTTGAGCCCCAGTTCGTCGAGCTGCGCCGGTTCGACCGGCATCGGGGCCTCGGTGAGGGGGCAGACCCCGGTCGTCGTCTTGGGAAATGCGATCACATCGCGGAGGGATCTCTCCCCGGCCATCATCATCACCAGCCGGTCGACCCCGAGGGCGAACCCACCGTGCGGCGGCGCCCCGTACTCCAACGCGCGGAGGAAGAACCCGAACCGCAGCTCCGCATCCTCCGCGGAGATCCCGAGAAGCTTGAAGATCCGCTCCTGCAACGCACGGGAATGGATTCGGATGCTCCCGCTCCCCAGCTCGGTTCCGTTTAACACGAGGTCGTACGCCTCGGATAGGACCGAGAGGGGGTCCGACTCCAACCGGGGTAGGTCATCCGCCCGCGGCGAGGTGAATGGATGATGCTCGCTCGTGAGTTTTCCCTCCTCATCGAGCCCGAACAGGGGGAAGTCGGTGACCCAGAGGAAGTTCCAACCGTCCTGCGCCAGACCCTCCTTCCGCCCGACCTCGAGCCGGAGTGCTCCCATCGCCTCCTCGATCCCATCCCCGGCAAGGATGAGGATCAAATCGCCCTGTTTCGCTTCGAGGGCGCGGATGATCCCGGATAGGGCGTCGGATGAGAGATGCTTCACGATCGGAGACCGTGGTTCGGCCTCCAGCTTGATCCAAGCAAGCCCCTTTGCCCCTTCCCGCCGCGCGACTTCCTGCAGCTTGTCGATCTCCCCGCGCGAGTACCCGGCACACCCAGGGGCGTTTATCCCCAGTACCTTCCCCCCGGACTCCACCGCGGCGTCGAACACGCGGAACCCGCTTCCGCGGACGATCGAGGAGAGGTCGTGGATCTCCATCCCGAAGCGCAGATCCGGCTTGTCGGACCCGTAGCGGGCGAGGGCATCTCGGTATGAAAGCCGAGGGAACGGGGTGGAGAGCTCGATTCCCATCACCTCTCCGAACAGGCGTTGCATCATCCCCTCGAGGATCTCGAAGATCTCGTCCTTTCCGCGCGGGAAGGATACTTCAAGGTCGAGCTGGGTAAACTCGGGTTGACGGTCGGCGCGCAGGTCCTCGTCGCGGAAGCACTTCACCAGTTGGAAATAGCGATCGATCCCCCCGATCATGAACAGCTGCTTGAACAGCTGCGGTGACTGGGGGAGGGCGTAGAACTTCCCCGGGGCAAGACGGCTCGGGACGAGGAAGTCACGCGCCCCCTCCGGGGTCGACTTGGTCAGAAACGGCGTCTCGATCTCGATGAACCCATTATCCGAGAAGTAATCACGCATCCCCTTGAACACGCGGTGTCGCAGCCGGAGGTTGCGCTGCATCCGCTCCCGTCGCAGGTCGACATAGCGGAATCGCAGCCGCGTCTCCTCGGTGGTGTCCGACCCGTCCCCCTCGACGAGGAACGGCGGGGTGAGGGCACGGTTCAGGACCTCTATTTCCTCCACCTCAATCTCGATCTCTCCGGTCGGCATGTCAGGATTTACGTCCTTCTCCCCCCGCGGCCGCACCTTCCCCACCACCGTGATCACGTCCTCTCGGTTCAGGTCATGCCCGATGGAGAGGCGGGGATCGCTTCCAGAGAAGATCAGCTGCACCACCCCGGTCGAATCGCGCAGATCGACGAACGTCAACCCGCCCAGGTCGCGGCGGCGCTTCACCCAACCGGCCAGCCTGACCCGCCGGCCCACGTCTTCTCCGCTGAGGCGGCCACAATAATCGGTCCTGTACATCCCTCGCTCCTCCGTTCGGTTGATGCGCTTATTATAGGAAAGAAAGAAACTGCTGCAATGCTATAGCTGATGCACTTGATATAAAGATTCGATCTTTCTATACTTGCGTCATGGAAAATCGGAAAGTGCAGGTAACCGGTGGGGGGACGTACTTCGTCACCCTGCCGAAGCGATGGGCGAATCGGGTCGGGATGCAGCGGGGAGCGGAGGTAACCCTGGTGGAGAACTCGACCGGGAGCCTCCTCCTTGTCCCGGAAGGGATCGATGCCCGTAACCGCGTCGTCCTGTCCCTGAGCGGGAAAGACAGGGTGTGGATCGAGCGGGCGATCATCTCCTGTTACATCACCGGGTTCGACGTGATCGAGGTGAACGGGTCGCGGATCACCTCGGACCAGCGGCGGGCGGTGCGGGAGACAGCCCAGGCCCTGGTGGGGCTGGAGATCATGGAGGAGCAACAGGATAGGATCATCCTTCATTGCCTTGTCAGTATGCGCGATTTCGCTGCTGAAGCGACGTTGAAGCGTATCTACTCGATCACCACCGCGATGCTCCATGACGCGGTGCACGCATTCACCGCTCACGATTCCGAGCTCGCCCGCGATGTGATCGAACGGGACACCGAGGCCGACCGGCTGACGCTCGTCATGTCGCGTGAGCTCGGTCTTCTCCTGCGCGACCTCCTCCTGGAGCGGGACGTGGGGATGAGCAGGCTCCTGTTCCACGAATACCACGCGGTGGCGAAGACCCTGGAACGGATCGGAGATCATGCCGTCAAGGTCTCCCGTGCCGCCCTCGACCTCTCCTCTCCCCTCGACGCGGGGGTGATCGCGGAGATCGAGGTCCTGTACTCCGCCGCCCAGGAGGTGATCGAGGGGAGCGTGGAGGCGTTCTTGGGAGCGGACGTAACGCGGGCGAACTCCGTCCTTGCGGCCCGGGAGGATACCCCTGCCCTGGAGGAGAAGGCTCGCCTCTCCCGCGGGACGGTGCAGCTCCAGCCGCTCGCCACGATCTTCGACAGCCTGCTGCGGGTGCGGGATTACGCGTTCAACATCGCTGAAAACGCGCTCAACATGGGGGTGCCCGGGTTCCAGACAGGGGACTGAGCTCACCCTTCGATGAGCTTCCCCTTGAAGAACTTGCGGCCGAGGAGCTTGTGCCAGTCGGTGAAGTCCCCCTGCTCAGTGTCCCGTTCGATGTGGAGGCGGACCATGTTCAGCTTTGCCGACAGGTTGTCGAAGTGATAGACCGCGATCGCCTCCGGGGTCTTGGGGACGATCGCCGCTCCGAACTCGAGCGTCCCGTGATGGGAGATGATGATGTGCTCGAGGAGCTCGGGGAGACGGGGATCGGGCCATGTCAGCTTCTCCGCCGCCTCCCGCACCATGTCCCGCCCGAGGAGGAGATGGCCGATCAGCTGACCGGATAGGCTGTGGTGCGGGGC
The DNA here is from genome assembly GCA_021159055.1 of Candidatus Bipolaricaulota bacterium. Classification (NCBI taxonomy): domain Bacteria; phylum Candidatus Bipolaricaulota; species Candidatus Bipolaricaulota bacterium. The sequence goes on from JAGGSO010000121.1 coordinate 30,657, forward strand.
GATCGGGTTCTCCAGCTCCCGTACCTTCCCGATGTCGTGCAGGATTGCCCCGGCGATCGCCAGTCCCCTGTTCAGGTCGGGGAAGTCATCGCAGAACCGCGCCACTCCCCGTGCCACTTCCAGGGTGTGCTCGAGCAATCCGCCGAGGTAGGCATGGTGGTACTGGATCGCGGCCGGGAATTTCCGCACCGCCTCTCGGTTCTCCTCCACCAGGTTCTCCGTCAGTTGGCGGAGGGGAGGGGGCTCGATCTCCGCAATCAATCCCTTGAGCTCCGCCCACATCTCGTCGGGATCGCGCTCGCTCGTCGGGACGAGGAGTGCGGGGTCGAACCCCGGGATCTTCCCGGACTCGTGTTCGTAGGACTCCAGACGGCGGATCGTCTTCACGATCAGTTGGAGGGAGTTGCGGTAGGTCTCCGTGCTCCCCTCGACGAACACGAAGTCCCCTTCCTCGAACTGGGAGCCGTAGCGCTGTGTCGCCTCGGCCCATGCCCGGGCGGGGATCGTCCCGGAGCGGTCGGCGAGGACGAGCTCAAGGTACGGTTCCCCGTTTCGGGTCGAGCGCTGTGTCTTCTGCTTCACCAGGAAGCACTGTGAGATATGCAACCCCTCGCGCATGTCCTGGATCAGGACGTGGGTGAGGCGGTAGGGGAGCTCGTCCTTCAGGTAATCGGAAAACTTCTCGGCGGTCATGCCCTTCCTTTCAGGGAGAGTGTACGAGTCCTGGCATGAAAATCAACCGGTGCCTTTTTCTTCGGCGATGATCTTTTGTATCTCCTCGCCGGATATCACCTCACGCTCCTGGAGGAGCGCGGCGACCCGCTCCAGGGCGGTTTTGTGCTCGCGCAGGAGGGAGATGGCGCGGGACTGCGCCTCCTCCACCAAGCGGCGTGTCTCCTTGTCGATCAGGTTCGCCGTCTCCGGGCTCACCTCGGGCCGGACGCCGGTCGGAGCGCCGAGGTATCCGGTCTCGGGGGCGTAGCGCACCGGACCAAGGGCATCCGTCATCCCGAACTCGGTCACCATCCTCCGCGCGAGGTTGGTCGCCTGGTCGAGGTCATTCGCCGCTCCGGTCGACGCCTCCCCGAACACGAGCAGTTCCGCCGCCCTCCCGCCGAGGAGGACCGCCAATCGCTCCCGCAGCTCCTCCTCGCTCAACAGGTACTGGTCCTCCTCCGGCCGTTGCAGGGTGTAGCCGAGGGCCCCCTTCGCCGTCGGGATGATGTTCACCTTGTGCACCGGGTCGGTGTGGGGGAGGAGAGCGGCGACCAGGGCGTGTCCTCCCTCGTGGTAGGCGACGCGGCGCTTGATCTCCGGCTTGAGCGGGACCTTCTTCTCCAGCCCGGCCACGACCCGCTCGATCGCCCGGTCGAAGTCATCCATCGTGATCGCCTCAGCGTTCCTCCGCACCGCAAGGAGGGCTGCCTCGTTCACGATGTTCGCCAGGTCAGCTCCGGAGAAACCGGCGGTGATCTGGGCGAGGCGGTCGAGGTCGACGTCAGCGCCGAGCTTGACGTGTCGGGTATGTATCGCGAGGATCTGCTTTCGCCCCTCCTCGGTGGGGAGCCCGACCTGGATCTGGCGGTCGAACCTCCCCGGCCGCAACAGCGCCGGGTCGAGGACCTCAGGGCGGTTTGTCGCCGCCATGATCACCACCCCCTGGTTCGGTTCGAACCCGTCCATCTCGGTGAGGAGCTGGTTCAGGGTCTGCTCCCGTTCGTCGTTCGTCCCGATCGCGCCGACCCCGGTGCGCGCCCGGCCGATCGCGTCGATCTCATCGATGAACACGATGCACGGGGCCTTTCGCTTCGCCTGTTCGAACAGGTCGCGCACCCGCGCCGCTCCCACCCCGACGAACATCTCCACGAACTCCGAGCCGCTGATCGAGAAGAACGGGACTCCGGCCTCCCCGGCCGTTGCCTTGGCCAGCAGGGTCTTGCCTGTCCCCGGTGGGCCGACGAGGAGGACCCCCTTGGGGAGCTTCGCCCCCATCCGGGTGAACCGGCTCGGGTCCTTGAGAAAGTCGATGATCTCCCGCAGTTCCACTTCCACCTCGTCCACCCCGCCGACGTCGGAGAACTTGATCCCGGTCATCTCCCCCGCGATCTCGTGCGCGCGGCTCTTCCCGATCGACATCACTCCGGTTCCACCCTGTCCCATCTTGCGAAAGATGTAGTACCAGATCGCCACCAATGGAAGGAGGGGGATCAGCCAGCCGAGGATCGCCGTTCCCAGGCCGCTCGTCGGTGGCTCTCCTTGGAACCGCACCTTGGCCGCGACGAGCCGATCGATGAGCTGTTCGTCGTCTACGCGGACCGTGTTGTGGACCTCCTCGTGTCCGTCCTTGTCCACGGTGACGTAGTAGATCCGATTCGTTCCCAGGGTGACGGTCGTGATCCGGCCGGATTCGAGGTCGGAGAGGAACCGACTGTACGGGACCTCGGTCTGGCGGACGATCATCGGGCGGAACACGAACTCCTGAAAGATCCACATCCCGAGGATTGCGATCAGGACGTAAACCACGGAAAACCCAAGCTGGCGGCGCTGATGTCTATTCATCTGCTCTCCTCCACGATTTTACCGGGATGATCGGGTTAAGGGAAGGGGGATTTGGGAAGTAGGCGCAGCCCCGCATTATAATTAGGGCATCATGGCCGTATTGAATCGGATCGGGAAGGTTAAGAAGCGGAACCATGCCCTGGTGAAGTTCGACCAGGGACGGATCGTGCGCGCGATCGCGCGGGCGGCGGACTCGATCGGCGGATTCGAGCAGGACTATCTTGAAGGGATCAACGATCGGATATTCGCCGCCGGACGGAACCACACCGGGATCGCGGAGTTCTTGTCCGACCTCGTCGTCATCGTGTTGAACGGCGACCCCCATCACCTGGTGGTGAACTTTCCCCCCACGGTGGAGGAGATCCAGGACGTCGTCCTTCACGTCTTGCGTAGCACCGGGTTCACCCGCACCGCCGATGCCTACACCTGCTTCCGCTGGGGGCACCACTGGGTGCGGCAGGGGGCGATCCGGGAGGATCAGTTCGTGCGTAACGGCTATCCTCCCGCCCATATGGAGCCGCTCATCGAGTGGAACCGGGCCCACGGCTGCGACACGATCGAAGGGCTGAACGAGATCGTGCGCAGCGGCCGGATCAAGGAACTGATTGACGCCGCGATCGCCACCTACGAACAGGCCCTCGATGACGCCGCCGCCCGGGTGATCTCCCGCATCGAAGCCGGGGACGAGATCAAGATGATCTGGGTGAGCGGGCCGTCCTCGTCGGGGAAGACGACGACGACGGTGAAGCTGACCGACCGGCTCCGCCGCCAGGGGCTCAGGTTTCTGATGCTGAACCTGGACGATTACTTCTGGCCGCTCATCGAGCACCCGACCGACTGGATCAACGACCGCAATTACGAGACCCCGGAGGCGTTGGATATCCAGCTTCTGAATACGCACTTGAAGGCCCTGCTTGCGGGAGAGACGATCGACAAACCGATCTACAGCTTCAAGGAGGGGCGCAGGGTCGGGACGAAACCGGTCCACCGCGATCCGGATCAGATCCTGCTGTTGGACTGCCTGCACGGGTTCTACCCTCCGATGGTCGAGGGGATTCCGGAGGAGAACATCTTCCGGCTGTACATCGAGGCGATGAACCCGCTGTACGAGAGTGAGGTGATGAAGCCGCTGATCGAGATCGATTGGTCCGGGGAGCGCCTCACTCGGTTCGAGGACGTCCGCCTCCTCCGTCGCAGTCTCCGCGACTCCGTGCATCGCAATCACTCGCCCCTCGCCACCTTGCTCCATTGGCACTACGTACGTGAGGGAGAGCTGTTCTCGATCATCCCGCTTAAGGGACTGGCCGACGCGGTGATCAACGGGGGGATGCCGTTCGACCTCCCGGTCCTGAAGCCGTTCTTCACCGGGAAGGAGAGCATCTGGCCGCGGCCGGAGGAGCTGGATCAGTATTCCTCGTTCCTCGATGCCCGCATCCGCTACGACCGGATCACGCGGCTCCTCGATTCGATCGAGGGATTGACCATGGAGCAGGTGAACGACCTTTCCCTCATCCCGGGCGATGCGTTGGTGCGGGAGTTCATCGGCGGAAGCACGATCGAGATCCCGCACAACGAGTAGAGGAGGAGAAGGATGCCGGCGAACCTCACCCCGGAGTTCCTCAAGGCACGGGAGCGGTTTCGGGCCGCCCAGACCCCGGAAGAGAAGCTCGCCGCCCTGGAGGAGATGCTCGCCACCATCCCCAAGCACAAGGGGACGGACAAGATGCAGGCCGACATCAAGCGGCGGATCGCCAAGCTGCGGGACGCTCAACAGGCGGGGAAGAAGCGGGGACGCAGGAGTGGACCGGATCACATCGACCGTGAGGGGGCGGGCCAGGTCGTCCTCCTCGGCCCACCGAACTCCGGGAAGTCGAGCCTGCTTGCCGCCCTCACCAACGCTCATCCCGAGATCGCCGACTACCCGTTCTCGACCATCCTCCCGATTCCGGGGATGATGGAGTTCGAGGATATCGCGATCCAGCTGATCGACCTCCCGCCGGTGACCGCCGAGTACACCGAGCCGTGGGTATACAACCTCGTCCGGCAGGCCGATCTCGCTCTCCTCGTCCTCGATCCGACCGAGGCGGCACAGGCCGCCGCAGAGGAGATCGTGCTGATCCTGGAGGAGCGGCACCTCCGCCTCGTCCCCGCGGAGAGCAGTGTGGAAGACGAGAGGATAAAAGAGGTTCCCTGTCGAATCGTGGTCAACAAGGTAGACGTCGCCCCTGCTCCCGATGAGCTCACCGAGCTGTTCCCGGTGATCCCGGTGTCGGCCCGGACCGGAGCCGGGCTGGAACAACTGCGGGCTGAGGTGTTCCAGGCTCTCCGGATCGTGCGGGTCTACACCAAGCTGCCGGGGAAGCCGCCTGATATGACCGAGCCGTACACCCTCCCGGAGGGCGCGACCGTCCTTGACGCGGTAGAGGCGGTGCACCGCGAGTTTGCTGAGCGGCTGAAGTACGTGCGGGTGTGGGGCTCGAGCAAGTTCGACGGCCAGCAGGTCCCTGCCGATCACGTCCTCAAGGACAAGGACATCATCGAGATTCACCTCGCCTAGATCCTTTCGGGATCGATGTCGATCTCTGCCTTGGGGATCGCCTGTTTTGCGGCGCGGCACGCCTCCTGTAAGGACAGCGGGTTCGGTGCCTTGATCAAGAAGAGCTCCTTTCCCCCTCGTCCGGGCGGGGAGGAGGGACCGAGGAACTCGACCGGGAATTCGCGCAGCGCCGACTCCAGGGCTGCCCCCTGCCGCGGCGGAAGGATGATCCGGGCGAGGTGGGAGAACGGGGGATAAGAGAACGCCCGCCGCGACTCGAGCTCCTGCGAGTAGAACCGAACGTAGTCTCCAGCCAGGGCGGCCGTGATCGCGTAGTGGTCGGGATAGCGCGTCTGGACGATCAGCCTGCCAGCAGTCAGGCGCGTGGAGAGGTTTGCCAGCAGCTGGTAGGTTCGCTCTCCGGCGCGGAAGTCGGAGGCGGCAAGGATCGCGTCGATCCCGACCGCGGCGGCGATGCCGATCTCCGGCAATGCCGTCCCCTTGGCGATGATCGGCGTTCCCACCACAAGCTCGGCCTCGCGTGAAAGGACGTCCGTAAGATCGATCCCCGGCCTCCGGCGTACGGCCTCGGCGTCGATCAGTGCCACCCGCGCGGAGGGGAAGAGCGCGTGGAGTTCCGCTTTCACCCGTTCAAGTCCCGTTCCGAGGAAGCGGAGTGCTCTCCCCCCACAGCTCGGGCAGGTGAAGGACGGGTAGGCACGACCGCACACCCGACAGACGAGCTGCGCCCGCCTCGCCGCGTACACCAACGGCGTACCGCAGCTCGGACAGCGCAGGATCTCCCCGCAGTTCTTACAGGCCACCGCCTGAAAGTACCCGCGTCGCGGGACGACCACGATCCCCTTCCTCCCTGCGTCAAGTACCTGCGCGATTCCCTCTGCTAGGGGTCGAGTTACGACCCCCGGCTCCTTCCGCATGTCGACGCATACCCTCTCCACTTCCCGGGACGGCTGCGGAGGGCGGACCAGCGCGATCTCCCCCGCCATGGCCTGATGGTAGGTCTCGACCGCGGGGGCAGGGGATGCGAGGAGGACGGTCTTTCCCCGCCGCCGGGCCAGGGCGCGGGCATGATAGTAGGGAAGCATGTCGGACTGCTTGTAGCCCCGGTCCTCCTCCCGATCGACGAGCACGAGGTCGAGGTCGGGGAACGGGAGGAAGACGGCCGATCTTGTTCCCACGACGATCTTCGCCGTTCCCGCGCGCACCTGTTCCCATATCCGTCCTCTGTCCCCTTCGGACAGCCCGCTGTGGTAGAGCTCAGCCCTGGGGAAGTGGGGCAAGAGGAGGCGGTGGAGCTCCTTGGCGGCAAGGATCTCTGGGGCGAGGAGGAGCGCGGTCTCGTGCTTTCCGATCAACCCCGGATAGTCGGCCGCTTGGAGTCCTCCGAACAGGAGAGCAGACCCGCTCTCCGGGACGACGCTGGCCCAATCCGGCGGAGGCGGGGCAGGAGTGGCGGGACCGTCGGTGGGGACGAATTCCCGCACCAGGCCGCGCTCGAGGAGCCGGGAAAGCGGGCGGGAGATCCCTCTCCCCACTCGGGCGGCCAGCTCCTTTTTGGTTACGGGTCCAGCAGCAGTGAGGAGGGCGCGGATCACCTCTGCCTGGCGCGGGGCGCGGGCCTCGAGCTCGTCCAGGGCCGCGATCGCAGCGGCGAGGTCGATGGAATAGCGTGGTGTCGGTGTCGCCGCAGCGGCCCGGGACGGGAGGATCCGGTTTACAACGATTCCCGGCGGGGCGATGTACTCCTGCGCCGTCTCCAGCACGAACGCAAGGGCGCGCGTGGAGTACGCCGGCGGGGAGAGGACGGCGATCACCTCCTCCAACGGCCCAGGGTGGTCGGACTCTGGCCCGAGCCGGACAACGACCCCGGTTCGGGCCGTTCCGGTGAACCTGACCCGCACCCGCTGCCCGACTTCGATCTCGTCCTCGAGTTCCGGGGGGACGAGGAAGTCGAACCCATGCTCGATCGGGATCGGGAGCAGGACATGTGCGATCATCCTACATCAACCCGAGCTTGATCGCTACGATCAGGGCAGCACTCGCCACGAGCAGGCAGGCGAGGGCGGTGAGCGAACCGCTGTGGATCCAGGTGCGGAAGGTGATGGGAGTCTCCGTCCGCTCGGAGATCGCCACCGTGACCACG
>JAGGSO010000122.1 GCA_021159055.1 Candidatus Bipolaricaulota bacterium
CAAATGTACTGTTGAAATCCCTCTTGGCATGGAGGAGTTAGAGGAAATGGGGGAGATGCCTCTCCCGCCTTACATAAAGGGAAAAGTTGATAAAGAAACGGCTGAGATGTACCAGAGCGTCTTTGCGAAAGAGAAAGGCTCTGTCGCTGCGCCTACTGCGGGGCTGCATTTCACAGAGGAGATGCTTGCCGGGATGAAAAGGAAAGGTATTGAGGTAGTTTATATTACTCTCCATGTGGGAATAGGGACATTTATGCCGATTCGCTCGAGGGTAGTGGAAGAGCATAAAATGGAGGCAGAGTTTTATGAGGTCAGCGAAGAGGCAGCCGGAAAAATTAACGAGGCGAGCGGAAAGGCAAACATAATTGCCGTTGGGACAACGACCATAAAAACACTCGAAAGTTCGTCTTCGGGCGGAGTGGTGAAAGCGGGGAGTGGATGGAGCGATTTGTTCATATATCCCGGCTACAAATTCAAATCTCCGATAACTGCAATTCTGACCAACTTCCATCTCCCGAAGTCAACTCCGCTTCTGCTTGTGAGTGCATATGCAGGGAAAGATGCAATCATGAAAGCTTATGACGAAGCGTTGAGAAATAACTATCGCTTTTTGAGCTTCGGGGATGCAATGCTGATAATGGATAAAAATGTTTGAGATAATTGCCGAGCATGGGAATGCAAGAGTCGGCCTGCTGAAAACGCCACACGGTAATTTTGAAACCCCTATTTTTCTTCCAGTTGCAACAAAAGCTGTGATAAAGACGCTCACGCCCGAAGAAGCATGGAATGCAGGCTGCAGGGGCATAATTGTAAACGCCCTTCATCTCTACAGAAGGGGACTTGACAAGATAGAGAGGGCTGGCGGAATACACAAATTCATGGGATGGAAAGGTTTCGTTGTGAGTGACAGCGGCGGATTCCAGCCCATAAAGAAATTTCCTTCAGAGGTTGGCAATGACGGCATTGCTTTTTCAATGCCGGACGGCGCGTCTGATATTTTCACTCCTGAAAAATCAATAGAGATGCAGGAAAAAATAGGGGTTGATATTGCACTGTCGCTGGACGACTGCCCTTCTTATCCCTATACCCGGGAGAGAGTTGTTGAGTCGGTGAACAAAACAATTGAATGGGCATCGCGCTGCCAGGGTAAAAGAAGGGTTGCAATACTCCAGGGTGGGACATTCAGGGAAGAGCGTGTGAGATGTGCAAAAGCCATAGCCGATATGGAATTTGATGGATTTGCAATAGGAGGGCTTTGCATAGGCGAACCAAAGGAAGAGATGCACCGCATGGTGGAAGCAACGCTGCCCTACCTGCCGAAAAACAAACCCCGCCATCTCATGGGAGTCGGCTCAGCAGAAGACATAATCAGAGGGATAAAAATGGGCATAGACATATTTGACAGCGCCTTTCCGACAAGAAACGCCCGCCACGGCACAATTTTTACCGATAAAGGAAGAATAAATCTTGGAAGAGCCAAGGTGAAAGGTGATGTGATTCAGGAGGGCTGCGAATGTTATACCTGCAGAAATTTCTCGCTTGACTATCTGAACCATCTTTTCAAGGAAAAGGATCCGCTGGGGCCACGACTTGCGACAATACATAACCTTTTTTTCACCAACAAAATCGTGGAAGAGGCAAGGGAGAAAATAAAGCAGGAAAAACTCTAAAAACAGCGTCAGGCATTACAGATGATGTTGTTCGAAAAGGAGCATGGAGTTATTGTTGCCTGCGATGTTGTTTCAATTGAGCGGTTCAGGGA
>JAGGSO010000123.1 GCA_021159055.1 Candidatus Bipolaricaulota bacterium
AAACAACTTCAGTTAGTGGCATGGAAATGCAATGCAAAAAGGGCATTTAATACTTTTCTATAAAGGTGAATGCAGAGGTAGGTAGATTCAAAAATCTAAATCAAAAATTTTCAAAAAATGAAAAAGGGAAAAAGAGGAGTTATTTTACTTAACTCCCAATACAAGAGGTCCGAGCACGAAGCCGCTTGCCGTCTTGGATGCTCCGCCAGCAGTCACCGTTATGGTTGTTGGCCCTATTCCAAAGACAAGCCCTGTGCTTATTGTTGTTTCGCTTCCTGCTGCCAGTGTGTCGATTGTTCCCGTTGCTTCCTTGCCCACAAATATGAGCCCGCTGAGCTGTATTGACCAGTCTACGCTACTTGCATCCTCTGTACCTGAGTTTGCCACAGTTGCCTTAACTCCCATTCCTCCAGATATGCTTGGGATACCTATTACTGGCATTGGCAGTGGAGCATAGTATATGTCCTTATGTCCATTCCTGTTGTCTGTCCAGACGATACCACCAGCAGTAACCTCTGCAGTTCTTGGCTCTGCAACAACCGTCCCGTCCTGACTGTTAACCTGCTCGGGTGTTCCCCAAGTTGCTCCGCCATCTTCAGATTTTATGAGATAAAGGTTTCCGCTGCTGACATATACACAGTAAACCATATTGCCGCTCATATAGACCGATGGATTTGTATCATCTGCCGGGTGGTTCTCTATAACAGGAACTGTTGTCCAGGTTTCGCCGTTATCATGAGTGTATGTGCAGTGTATGTCATAATCTCCGTATATGTTGTCGTTTGTCTGGTATACAACCACTGCATTGCTTCCTGAGGTAGCAACATCCGGGTCCTTGTATTCGTGAAGTTCGTTGCTCACAAGAATTCCCTGCCATGGCCATACTTCCACATCGCAATACTTATCCATTCCGCCCGGGCCGCCGCCACCTGTGAACAGGCATGTATCTGAATTGGGATCCAGATCAGTGACTGTTTCTTTGTATATTATTTCGCTCCTGCCTGTTGAGTCGTTCTCGTGCTCTAAGACAAAGTACATGCGCTGAGAGCCGGCATTAATTTCTACGTTGCTTGCAGGACTTGTGTCTGTGATGGATTCGCCATCATAATATCCTCCAGCTGCTCCATATCCCATATCGCTTGGCCATTTGTACGACTGGTCATCATGGTCATAATACAGATACATCAGGCCCAGTCCCTGCTCGTTGTAATCGCTATCCACGTTCAGAATTACCATCCACGGTCCAACATGTGTTGATGCACTCTCAACCTGCTGAGTGCTGCTCCATGCAATCAAGTATTCTATGTCCTCTGCAGATGCAATATCTCCCTGTATCCATCCCTGGAAATTACCGTATTCAGCCATGGGGTCTGTTCCGATATAAAAGAACTCGTCGGTATCTGAATTGTATATTATCTTCGGATTGACAAGCACTCCTGAGCCGCTTATCATTGTAGAGTCAATTTCAAATTTCGTAGTCCATGTCTGACCATGATCTGTTGAGTATACAATCGGTGTTGTTGTCTGAAGAATGCTCGGCGCTTTTTCGTATGTGACCGCTATTGTTCCCTCCGAATTTACAGCAACGGAAGGATGCTGGTCATCCCCATCAGGATTGTCCGATGAGATAAGAACATCACCGGCTGTGAGCGTTCCTGCATTTGGCATCGGTTTATCTATCGCGTGTATAACGTGAGCGTTTGTTGCCTGCACTGAATCATTGGATATACTCAATGCTGGAATGGCGCTTATTGTCATCATGGCAACTATCGCTATCGCCCCCAAAAATATTTTCTTGCTCTTTTTTGCTTCTTTCATGTTTATCTTGCCTCCAATATGTAAATATGTTTTTGTTTTAAATAGTTATCGCCATGCTCCTCTAAAATTTGGGGGAGAGAAAGGTATGAAAAGGCAGGGTTACATCACTTCCATGCCCTCTACAATTTCCTTCTTTGTTATGGCTTTTCCCAGTTTCTTTGCGATTTCTTTGTAGTAATCTATCATCTCTTCGTCTATGGACGGACGGACAGTCTCAAAAGCTTTCATGAAATGCTCTCTTCTTACTTCCTTTGTATCTCTGTCCTCCCGCAGCGCCGTCATTGCCGCCTCTCTGCAGACGGCCTCTATGTCCGCGCCCGCATAACCCTCGCTCATCTCTGCAAGCTCCGACACGTCAACGTCTTTAGCAATGGGCATATCTTTCATGTGTATTTTGAAAATTTCCTTTCTCGCCTTCTCGTCCGGCTGCCCCACGAGAATGAGTTCGTCAAATCTGCCGGGGCGAAGGAAGGACGGGTCGATGATATCGGGCCTGTTTGTTGCGCCTATAATCACAACGTCCTCCATGCCCTCAATTCCATCCATTGAGGTCAGGAGCTGGTTTACAACCGTGTCAGTTACCCTTGTTCCGTCATACATCCCTCTTTTTGGGGCAAGTGCATCTATCTCATCAAGAAATATAATTGACGGGGACGACTGCTTTGCTTTTTTGAATAGGTTCCTCAATGCTTTTTCGCTCTCTCCTACCCACTTGGAAAACACCTCAGGCCCTTTTATGGAGAGAAAATTTGCATTTGACTCATTTGCAATAGCTTTGGCGAGCATTGTCTTCCCCGTGCCCGGCGGCCCGTACAGCAGTATACCCCTCGGGGGTCGTATGCCCATCTTTTTGAACAACTCCGGATTTGTCAGAGGCCATTCAACTGCCTCCTTCAACCGCTTTTTGACGTCTTCAAGACCGCCGACATCTTCCCATTTCACCTTTGGTATTTCTATCATCACCTCGCGCAGGGCAGACGGCTCGATGGAATGTTGAGCATCTTTGAAATCGTCCATCACCACTTCCATTTTTTGAAGCACTTCTGTAGGTATGGGCTTGTCAGGGTCTATCTCGGGCAGGTATCTTCGCAAAGCGTTCATGGCAGCTTCCCTTGCAAGCGCAGCCAGATCAGCACCCACAAATCCGTAGGTTATATCGGCAAGATAATCAATATCAACGTCCTTTGCCTTTGGCATGCCCCTCGTATGTATTTCCAGGATTTCCCTTCGGCCATCCCTGTCCGGGACATCCACAACAATTTCTCGGTCGAATCTGCCGGGGCGGCGGAGGGCAGGGTCTATTGAATCGATTCTATTGGTGGCGCCTATCACAATCACCTTTCCTCTTCCTTTCAGCCCATCCATAAGCGTGAGCATCTGCGAAACGACGCGGCGTTCCACCTCGCCATGGACCTCCTCCCTCTTTGATGCTATGGCGTCTATTTCGTCAATGAAAATTATGGAAGGTGCATTTTTTTCTGCCTCCTCGAACGTCTTCCGTAAATTTTCCTCGCTCTGCCCGTAGAACTTGCTCATTATTTCAGGGCCATTTATGGTAAAGAAGTTTGCTCCCGACTCGTTTGCAACCGCCTTTGCAATCAGCGTTTTTCCTGTTCCGGGAGGCCCATGAAGCAGGACGCCTTTTGGCGGGTCTATGCCGAGCCGCTTGAACAGTTCGGGGTGCTTAAGAGGAAGTTCAATCATTTCCCTTATCTTCATTATCTCGCCTTTCAAGCCGCCTATATCCTCGTAGCTCACCTGGGGCACATTGAGCAACTCCTCTTTTATGGGCTCATCTTTGACAATAACTTCTGTTTCCTCGCCGATCGTGACAATTTCCTTGGGCTCTGTTCTTATAACGCCGAATGGAAGCGAATTTCCGAATAGTGCGATGCCAGGTATTACCACCGTATCTCCTGCACTGATGGGCCTTTTGAGCAATCCTCTCTTTACTAAATGCTCGATGCCCTGGCCGAACTGGATTTTCTGGCCCTGAGAGATTGCAGGAGCCATTATGACTTTCTTTGCCACCCTGGGAACTATTTTTCTTACAATCACTTTGTCACCCATTCCGACACCTGCATTTTTTCTGGTGAGATTGTCTATTCTGATTATTCCTTTCCCTTCGTCCATGGGGCGAGCTCTCCAGACAACCGCCGATGTTTTCTGACTGCCTTCTATCTCTATTATATCTCCCGGAGTCACATCTAACTCAAGCCTTGTTTTTCCGTCGAGGCGCGCTCTGCCCGAGCCCACATCCTGTGAAAGGGCTTCCGAAACTTTCAATACAACTTCCTTCATTTTTATACCTCTGTTGAAACGCAATATGAATGCAACATTATTAAGGACATTGGATTATATTAAGATGTTGCTCTTTTTGGCTAAAAATGATATATTTGATGTTCTATATAAATATTTCCCACAGGCAAAAAGCGGAGCTGAAATACCTGTCTTTTGGGGTCTGA
>JAGGSO010000124.1 GCA_021159055.1 Candidatus Bipolaricaulota bacterium
TTCGCAAGCGGCGGGCTCTGTGCCCGATCATTGACCCCATTTCAGAGAACAGGGTGGTTGTCCGACCGCGCGCGGATGGGGTAACATCCGGCATAAGGAGGAACGATGCCGCAAGAACCACAATCAACCGACGAACAGCTCGTCAGGGTAATCGACAAGGGCCCGGCCGGGCAGATCCACATCCGCCTCTCCCGGTTCCGCGAACGTGATTATCTCGATATCCGCAATTTCTACATGACCGAAGCCGGGGAGTGGCGGCCCACACGCAAGGGGATCGCCATTCCAGTCGAGTTCTACGATGAGCTCATGGACGCCCTCGCTGCGGCCAAACCGATGATCGAGGCACGGACCAAAGCGGGCGAGGCCTAGCCGCCGCAGGAGTCGCACCCGATGACGTGCACGTACTTCGTGATCGAGTTCTGTACCCCATCGTCGTCAACTACGGTGAGGGTGACCGGATACTGCGTTCCGCTACCACCGGCCGAGGTGTAGATGTGTTCAGTGTACTCGCCGACGCCGGTCGTACCATCACCGAAGTCCCAGGTGTAGGAGACGATCTCCCCGTCAGGGTCGTACGAATCGGATGCATCGAAGTAGACCGGCTCGTTAGTGGGGTTCATGTACCCTGAGTAGGTAAACGCGGCGTGCGGTGGTAGGCTGAGGGCCTGTACGTTGTGATAGACCGTCCCTTCCTTTCCAGCATCGTCGGTGACGGTCAGCGTCACCTTGTAGATCCCCTTCTCGGTGAACTTGTGTTTTATCTCCTTCCCTGCTCCAGTCGTCCCGTCCCCGAAGTCCCAATCGTAGGCTACGATGATCCCGTTCGGGCTGGAAGACGCCCCGGCGTTGAAGCTGACCTCCAGGGGCGGGTAACCGCTCTTCGGGGTGTATGAGAACTCAGCCCGGGGGAGGCTTGGGAATAGACATCCGGCGAGGGCGACGACCGCGATTAAAAGCGTTCCGAACGCAATGAACCTCAATCTCATGAATCGATCTTCCTCCCTATCGATGGTTCCCTTATTCTACGCTGTACTCGAGTGCGGCGCACCCTTCTGCGGCGTCGTGCCTTGTTGGGTCGAGTCCGCCCGGCTACCATTCTCCATGAGATGAGCAGACCTGATCCGTGGACCGAGTATACCCTGGGAGAGGAAATCGCAAACGCTGTCACGCACGGTGTTGGGACTGTCCTTAGCATGGTGGGCCTTGCGCTGCTCGTTGTGCATGCCGCGCGCGGGCACGATCCGCTGCGAATCGCAAGCTTCACCATCTATGGGACGAGCCTCGTCCTCCTTCATCTTGCATCGACGTTATATCACGGGCTTCGTCCCCCGCGGGTGAAGCGAATCTTCCGGGTGATCGATCACTGCTCGATCTACTTGCTGATCGCCGGGACGTACACCCCGTTCCTTCTCATCGCGCTGCACGATACCCAAGGATTCATGCTCCTCGGGGTGGTGTGGGGGCTCGCCCTGATGGGGATCATATTTCAGATCGCGTTATCCGGTTGGTTCGGCAAGCTATCCGTCCTCACCTACATCGGGATGGGGTGGCTGGTGGTAATCGTCTTCCGCAAGCTCCTCGTCAGCCTCCCGATCGGAGGTTTTCTCCTCCTCCTTGGCGGCGGACTCTCCTATCTGGTCGGGATCATCTTCTACGGCTGGAAGAACCTCCCGTACCACCACGCCATCTGGCACCTGTTCGTCCTCGGCGGAAGCGCGTGCCACTTCTTCGCAATCTTCCTCTACCT
>JAGGSO010000125.1 GCA_021159055.1 Candidatus Bipolaricaulota bacterium
GTGTCGCTCCGTCAGGCTTTCGCCCACTGCGAAAGATTCCCCACTGCTGCCTCCCGTAGGAGTCTGGGCCGTATCTCAGTCCCAATGTGGCTGGCCATCCTCTCAGACCAGCTACCCATCATCGCCTTGGTGAGCCGTTACCTCACCAACTAGCTAATAGGACGCAGCCCCCTCCCCTTGCGACGGCAGGACCGCCTTTGGCTACCGATCCATCGATCGGGAGCAACATCGGGTATTAGCTGCCCTTTCGAGCAGTTATCCCCGTCAAGGGGGCAGGTTAGCTACGCGTTACTCACCAGTCCGCCGCTCCGTCACCGGTCCGCACACCCCGAAGGGTGATTGGTCCGGCTCGATCGCTCGACTTGCATGTGTTAGGCGCACCGCTAGCGTTCATCCTGAGCTGGGATCAAACTCTCTTGGTTTTAGATTTTGATCCGATGCAATTAGGTGACATGGTTCCATTAACGGAACCCAATACCACGCTATCCACTTTTCAAGGACCGGTTGTTTGCAGGGGGAAGTATATCCCCTCCCCAGGTCTCTGTCAAGGTGAATGTCCCCACTCGAGGGGGTTAATCAGTGCCAGGATCACCCGCATCTTCTGGCTTTTTCTCTTCCTCCTTGAGGGACTCTCTGATCTGATCGAGCCGCGCAGCGACGCGGCCGAAGACCGACTTCGGCGGGAACGTCCCATCCTTCCGCCGTTTCCCCGCCGGGACCCCGGTCAGGATCTCGATCCCCTCTTCCACCCGTGTCACCGGGTAAATGTGAAACTTCCCAGCGCGGACCGCTTCCACCACCTCTTCGGAGAGCATCAGATTGTCTATGTTCCGGGCCGGGATGATCACCCCTTGCTCCCCGGTCAACCCCTTCGCCTTGCACACGCGGAAGAACCCCTCGATCTTCTCGTTCACCCCGCCGATCGGTTGGATCCCGCCCTTCTGGTTGACTGAGCCGGTGACAGCGATTCCCTGCTTGACCGGCAACCCGGACAGGGCAGAGAGGAGGGCGTACAGTTCGGTGCTCGACGCGCTGTCTCCATCGATCATGGAGTAACTCTGCTCGAACGTCAGACTCGCCGACAGGCTGAGCGGCCGGTTGGCAGCGAACTGCTCCCCGAGGAATCCCTTCAGGATCATGATCCCCTTGGTATGGGTGTGACCGCCGAGGTCGGCCTCCCGCTCGATGTCCACGATCCCGTCCTTTCCGGTATAGACGGTCGCTGTGATCCGGGAGGGCTTCCCGAACGCGTAGTCGCCGAGTTGAAGGACGGCGAGCCCATTCACCTGTCCAGTCCGCTCTCCTTCGGTATCGACGAGGATCTGGCCGCGGGCGATCATCTCCCGGATCTTCTCTTCGATCCGGTTACTGCGGCGCTCCCGCTCAACGAGCGCCTTGCGCACGTGCGCGCCGGTGACGTAATCCGATCCCTCGGTCCGCGCCCAGTAGGACGCCTCTTTGACGATCGAGGTGAGAACCCCGAATCGGCAGGAGAGCTTCTTCTGGTCCCCGGCGAGCTCGGCCGCTGTCTCCACGATCTTCGCTACCCCAGTCGGGTCGAACGGAAGCAGACTCGGGTCCTCCTGACAACGGGCGCGGAGGAAACGGGCGATCTCCTGCTCGTGTTCCTCGTTCCGCTCCATCTCGGTTTCGAAGTCGCTTTTCACCGAGAACAGCTTGGGGAAGTCCTCGTCGTAGTAGTGGAGGATCTCGTAGATCTCCGGGCTGCCGATGATGATCACCTTCATCCGAAACGGGACCGGCTCGGGCTTGAGACCCTCGGTGGTAGAATAGCCGAGCATCTGCATGGGGTCCTCGATTCGGATCTCGCGCCGCTTGATCGCGATCTTGAGCGCCTCCCACGAAAGCCCCATCCGGAAAAGATTGTTCGCGTTCAGGACCAGATAGCCGCCGTTGGCGCGGTGAAGCGATCCGGGCTTGATCATCGTGAAATCGGTGATCGCCACCCCCATGTGCACCCGCCGCTCGATCGAGCCGAACAGGTTGGTGTACGAGGCGTTCTCCTCCACGATCACCGGCGCCCCTTCGGTCTGGGAGTTGTCCACCAGGACGTTCACGTCATAGCGCTTGAACGGATCTACCGGTTGCATCACGAACGGGAACGGGACCTTCGGTGCCTCCTGATTACCCCCGCGGAACTGGTCGAGATGCTCGACGATGTCGTTCTGCACTTCATCGAAGAAGGAGATCACCTTCTCGATCCCGCCATAGCGGGATTTGAGCTGGCTTATGTGCGGTTCAACCGTGAACAGGACCGCTTCCCGCGCCAGCTTCTTCACCTCCTCCTCCCGCTCCTCATCGACACGGGCGACCTCCTGAAGGACTTCTTGAATCAAGGACTGGACCTTGTTCTGCTTTTCCCGGATCTCGGCCTTCTCCTCGTCGGACAGAGCCTCGTACTCCTCCTGGCTGAGTGGTTCCCCCTCCTTGCGCAGGGGGAGGGTGTTGATCCCGATCGGGGTCCGTTGGATCGCGAATCCAAGGGCACGGGACTTCTTCTCCATCTCCTCGAACAGCTTTGCCCGCTTCTCGGCGTGAAGCTCGTTTATCTTTTTGATCCGTGCCTTGAACTCGTCCGTCTCAAACACCTTGGGGATGTCGCGTCGCAGCCGAGCGATCAGGTGCTTCATGTCTGTACGCAGTTGCGTCCCCATCCCGGCAGGAAGCTCAAGGCAGCGGGGGTTGTAGGGATTGGCGAAGTTGTGTACGTAGCACAGATCAGGGGGGCGGGGCTCGTTCTTGCTCACCCGACTGAGGAAGTACTCCACCGCCGACATCTTCCCAGTCCCCGGGCCGCCGGCGACGTAGATGTTGTATCGGTTCTTGGCGTCCTTTATCCCCAAACCGAGCTTGAGCGCTTCGATCGCCCGCTCCTGGCCGATGATCCGATCGAGCGGCTCCAGCTCAGCGGTCGTCTTGAATTTGAACTTCTTCGGGTCACACGTATAACGAAGCTTTGTTGCATCCAGTTCCTTGGTCATTCCTTCCTCCTTGAAGTAGGATTGTAGCGCAGATGAATAAACGGTTGCAACGAAGCATTATCGTCGTCGTTCTGATCGCGGTCTGTCTCCCGGCCCTGGGCTTGGGAAACTCGGCTCGCCTTGTGCCGCTGATCGACCTTCCGCGGATCTCTCAATACCTGCCGTATCTGGAGAAGGCCATTGCCACGGCGAATTCCGCGATCGACATTCTCCTCTCCGACGGCGAGCTCGCCGGAAACCCGCTGTGGGATGAGGTGACCGCCGCGGCCGCCCGAGGTGTGGCGGTGCGGGTCATCCTCGACCGCAGCGACTGGTCGGAGTCGATCACCGACAAGAACCGCCCGACGATCGATTATCTGACCGCACACGGGATCCCGGCGAGGTTCGACGATCCGGCGGTGACCACGCACGCCAAGCTCGTCGTGGTCGATGATCACCTTGCCATTCTCGGCTCATCCAACTGGAACGAGCACGCGTTCACCGAGCAGGCACAGGCGAACATCGCGGTCGACGATCCCCGAATCGGAGAGGTGTTCGGAGAATACTTCAACCGGATATGGGATAACAATCTCGTGCCCGGAGGGATCAGGATCCCCATCGATAGGATCGGGAACGGTCCGACCTTGATCCCGCTCCCGGACGGACCGGAGACGAAAAACTACGCCCGTGTCCTGCTCAAGCTGGTAAATGGAGCGCGGAGCACGATCCACGTCGTGATGTACCGCGCCTCGTACTATCCGGCGTACAAAAAGAGTCTGGCCAACGACATCCTGAACGCGCTCGTCGCTGCTGCCGGGCGCGGGGTGGAGGTAAAGGTCTTCCTCGACGACTGCGCGTTCTACCCGGAGTCGGCACAGGCGAACCGAGAGGCGGCGCATTACCTCGCCGACCACGGGATCGCGGTCCGGTTCGACGATCCGTCCGCCACCACCCACGCCAAGCTGGTGATCATCGACGGGTGCGATGTCGTCCTCGGCTCGACCAACTGGAACTACTACTCGCTCGAGCGCAACAACGAGACCGACATCGCCGCACTCGGGGTCCCGGCCCTGGCCGCGGCGTACGAGCGGTTCTTCTCCTACCTGTGGGACAGAGGTAGACCGGTCCGCTAGCCGCTCTTCTGCGCGGTGTACGCGAGCAGTCCTCCGGCCTTGATCATCTCGATCTCGCGCGGAGAGAGGTCGTGGCGAAGCGGAATCCACTCGTCCTTGGTCCGGTTGTACGCCTTCAGCTCACCGGTGAGATCGGAGACATCGACCTCCAGGGCATCCCCCTGGTCGATCCGATCGGTGTCGCAGATGAACGGGATGATCCCGACGTTGATCAGGTTCGCACGGTGGATGCGGGCGTAGCTCTTGGCGAACACCGCCTTGATCCCGAGCTGCCACGGGGCGAGGGCGGCGTGCTCGCGCGATGATCCCTGCCCGTAGTTCTCCCCGCCGACGATGAATCCCCCGCCCTTCTCGGCGGCGCGGGCGGCGAACTCCTTGTCCTCGTAGTAGAACGTGAACTTGGCGATCTCGGGGAGGTTGGAGCGCAGGTGCTGGGTGAGCGGCCCGGCCGGGAGGATCGTGTCGGTGGAGACCCCGTCCCCGAGCTTGATCAGTACTTCCCCTTTCAGCGGGGACTGGAGCGGCCGCTGCGGGGCAAGCGGGACGATGTTCGGGGCGCGGCGGATCTCGACCGACGGCCCCTTCGGCTCGAGGATCAGCGCGTCATCGATCGTCAGATGGTCGATCTTCACCTCCACCGGCGGGAGCTCGCGCGGATCGGCGATCTTCCCCGCGAGGGCGGAGGCGGCGGCGACTTCAGGGCTGCAGAGCGCGATCTTCCCGAACTTGTTCCCGCCCCGTCCCTTCCAGTTCCGGTTGACGGTGCGGAGCGACAGGTGGCCGTAGCCGGGCACGAACCCGATTCCGATGCACGCGTTGCACCCCGGCTCGATCATTCGGACGCCGGCCTTGGTGAGCGCGAGGAAGCTCCCGTCCTCCATCAGCATCTCCCACGCCTGGCGCGAGGCCGGGGAGACGACGACGTCGATGTCAGAAGAGACGTGCTTTCCCTTCAGGATCTCGGCGGCGATCTTGATATCGCGATAGCTCCCGTTCGTGCACGAGCCGATGTAGACCTGGTCGATCTTCGTCCCGGCTACCTCGTCGATGTCGTAGACGTTATCCGGCATCCCGGGCATGGCGACAAGCGGCTTCAATGAGGAGAGGTCGATCTCCAGGGTCTGGTCGTATGCGGCGTCCGGATCGGGGGCAAGCTCGCGCCACGCTTCCTCCCTCCCCTGCATGCGGAGGAACTCCCGCGTCACGGCATCGGAGGGGAAGATGGACGAGGTCGCGCCGGTCTCGGTGCACAGATTGGTGATCGTTGCCCGCTGCGGCACGGACAGGGTCTCCACCCCCGGGCCGGTGAACTCGAGGAAGTAGCCGACTCCCCCCTTCACCGAGATCCGCCGCAGGATCTCGAGCGCCACGTCCTTTGCCGCCACCCCCCACGGGAGCTCACCGGTGAGGACGACCCGCATCATCTTGGGGACGGTGAGGTAAAAGAGGCCGCCTCCCATCGCCACGGCGACGTCCATCCCTCCGGCCCCGATCCCGAGCATCCCCAGCCCACCGGCAGTTGGGGTGTGGGAATCAGACCCGAGCAGGGTCTTCCCCGGGACGCCGAACCGCTCGTAGTGAAGCTGATGGCAGACCCCGTTTCCGTTCTTGGAGAACTTGGCCCCGTAGTGCGAGGCGATCGACTGCAGGAAGACGTGATCGTCGGTCGACTCGCCCTTGAACCCGAGCGAGGTGTGGTCGGAGTAGCTGACCACGAGCTCCGCCTTCACCTTATCCATCCCGAGCGACTCGAACTCGAGCCAGGCCATCGTCCCGGTGGAGTCCTGGGTCAAGCAGTGATCGATCTTGATTCCGACTTCGCTTCCCCGGTTGAGCTTCCCCTCCACCACGTGCGTCTCCAGGATCTTCTCGGTCATCGTTTTGCCCACAATTGATCACTCTCCTCGCGTTGGTAATGGGATTATACCGGTGGGAGAAGGAGGATCAATTTGCGCCGGTTCCCCACCCCAAGCTACAATGGAACCATGGTCAGCAAAGTTCGTGAACCAGTCGTCGCAGGGGCATTCTACCCAGGGACGCGAGCTGGGCTCCTGCGCACCATGGAAGGGTTGTTCGGCGGAGGACGGCCGGAGACAGCGAGGTCCCTTTCCCGTCCGTTCGGGTTGGTCGTACCCCACGCGGGGTACATGTATTCGGGGAAGGTGGCGGCGGATGGGTACCGCGAGGCGGCCCGCGCCGGAACGCCGGAGGAGGTGGTCATCCTCGGGACGAATCACACCGGCCTCGGTTACCCGATCTCGATCGCCCGGGACGGTGCCTGGCGCACTCCGCTCGGAGATGCGCCGATCGCCGCTGACCTCGCCGATCGGTTGGTGGAGCGAGGGTTTCCCATCGCCGAGGAGGCGTTCGCCCGCGAGCACTCGATCGAGGTACAGCTCCCATTCCTCCAGTATCTGTTCGGTGAAGAGATCCCGTTTGTCCCAATCTGCGTGTCGTTCCCCCGGTTGAACGACCTCGTCGCCGCCGGGGAGGCGCTGGGGGAGGTGGTTCGGGATGACGCTGTTCTCCTCGTCGCGAGCAGCGACTTCACCCACTACGAGCCGGACGGGATCGCACGCCGGCTCGATCAGGAGGCGATCGAGCTGATCCTCCGGTTCGATGCAGTCGGGTTCTACAGACTCGTCCTTGAAAAGCGGCTTTCCATCTGCGGGGCCGGCGCGATCACTCTCCTCCTCGCCGCCGCACGAAAGCTCGGCTGGGGGGAAGCGCAGCTCGTCTCCTACGCGACCTCCGGGGATATCACCGGGGACCGGAGCGCGGTGGTCGGGTACGCCGCGATCGCCCTCAGTGGGGAGGGATCGTGATCAGGAGCATGACCGGGTACGGTGCCGGAAGCGGGAGCGCCGGTGGCTGGAACGCCGCGGTAGCGCTCCGCACCCTGAACCACCGCTACTTGTCGGTGCGGGTACGGGGGGCGTCTGATCCCGTCCTGGAGCGGAAGATCGACGAGGAAGTGAAGCATGCATTCGCACGCGGGGAGGTGGAGGTAACGGTCTCGCTCACCCAGGATCCGGACGCTCTTCGCCTCCGGTTCGACCGGAGAACGATCTCCGCCTACGCGGATGAGCTCCGGGCACTGGCGGACGAGCTTTCCCTCCCTCCTCCGAGCCTGCACGATCTGATCTCGCTCGGGGCGTTCGCGCCCCAAGCAGCGGAGGTCCCTGACCCGTGGCCCGCGGTCGCGGCCGCCCTGACCGCGGCGATCGTTGGGGCACAGGCGGCGCGGACACAGGAAGGGAAGCTCATCCACGACGAGCTTGTTTCGCTCCTGGACGAGCTATCCTCCCTGATCGACCAGGTGAAGGCAAGGATCCCCGCCGTGGTCGAAGAGCTGCGTGACCGGCTGCGAGAGCGGGTCTCCTCCCTTGGGGTCGAGGTCGACCCCGACCGGCTGGAGATGGAGATCGCGCTCCTCGCCGAGCGGGCCGACGTGCGGGAGGAGATCGCGCGACTCGAGGCGCACGTCTCCCGAATCCGCACCCTGCTCGACTCCGATGCTCCCGTCGGGAAGGAACTCTCCTTCCTCGCCCAGGAGCTCCTGCGCGAGGCGAACACCCTGGGGGCGAAGTCACGCGACCTTGAGATAAACGGACTCGTCGTCTCGATGAAGGTGGCGATCGATCGATTCAAAGAGCAGGTGCAGAATGTCGAATGAGGCGATAACCGGATACCGTCGTGGGATCGGAGGCGGGCTGGCGTTCGTCGTCTCCGGCCCATCCGGGGCCGGGAAGAACTCGGTGATCGATCGGGTGATGGAGCTCCTCCCCGGCCTCTCCTACTCGGTATCCTACACCACTCGGCCACCGCGGCCACACGAGGTCCCGGGGCGGGATTACCACTTCGTCTCCCGGGAGGAGTTCGAGCGATTGATCGCCGCCGGGGAACTGGTGGAGCACGTGCAGTACCTCGGCGATTACTACGGAACCGGGTTCCGTCAGATCGAGGAGGTGTTCGCCCAGGGGAAGGACGTGATCCTGAACATCGACGTCAATGGAGCGCGAACCCTGCGCGCGCGTGGGCTCCTCCGGTTCACGGTGATCTACGTCTTCCTCGCCCCCTCGTCACTATCCCGGTTGGAGGAGCGCCTGCGCGCCCGCGGAACGGAGGACGAAGCGGAGATCGCCCGCCGGCTCGAGGTCGCCGCGCGCGAGCTTGAGGAGATCCCAGGGTTCGACTACCTTGTGATCAACGATGAGTTCGATCGGGCAGTGGATGAGCTCGCCGGGATCATCACCGCCGAGCGGGTCCGGATCGTGCGCCGATGACCCAGATCGGGATCGACGCTGTCGAGGTGACCCGGATGAAGGAGGTCTGCTCCCGCCGCGGCGACCGGTTCCTGTATCGGGTATTCACCCCTGCGGAGGTCGACTACGCGTTCCGCGCCCGCGGCGACCGGAGGTTTGAACGCCTCGCCGGGAGGTTTGCCTTGAAGGAGGCGTTGATCAAAGCGTGGGGAAGAGGGATCCCGTTTTCCGAGATCGAGGTGGAAAACGACCCGGCTGGCCGACCGGTGGTCCGTTGCCGCCGCGTCCGGGGAAGGATAACGGCCAGCCTCACGCATACGCGGAGGCTGGCCGTCGGTTGCGTCTTGTTGGAAACGGAGGTTACTTCTTCGCCACCCCGCCGTTCGGGGTAACCTTGAGCCCCTTTTCGATCTGGCGCCGGAGCTCTTTCCCCGGCTTGAACAGGGGGACGACCTTCGCGTCGACGTGGATCTGTTCCTTGGTCTGAGGATTAATCCGGCTGCTTGCCTTGCGGGCGCGTACCCCGAACTTTCCGAAGCCGACGAGCTTCACTTCCTCCCCCTGGAGGAGGGTGTCCTGAATCAGCCCGAGGACCGAATCGAGAAGCCGGCGGGCCTCCTTCTTGGTCAGGTTCGTCGAGTCGGCCAAACGATCGATGAATTCGCCTTTATTCATTGTGTGTTCCTCCTTGCTGTTTATGTGTCTTCTGTGGTCTCTTCTTCTTCCTCAGCCAGGCCGGTATCACCGAGGAGATCGCGCATGCTCAAGGTCTCGTGTCCAGCGTCTTCGATGTAGAACCGCTCTATCTTGTCGCGCTTCTTACCGCCGGAGCGCTTGCGGGATGGACGGGCGGCCGGGGGCGGCTCAGGCGGGGCGAGGAGCTTGCGAATGCTCAGTCGCACCTGCTTCTTCTCCTCGTTTATCCCGATTATCTTCGCCTTGACCTTGTCCCCCACCGCAAGGACGTCCTTCGGAGTGGCGATCCGTTTGTCGCTTATCTCCGAGACGTGGATGAGCCCTTCCACATCATCGGTGATCCGCATAAACGCGCCGAAGTCCTTGATCTCCGTGATCTCTCCGTCAACGACATCGTCGAGGGAATACTGCTCGGTGAACTGGCGCCAGGGGTCGGTCTTCAGGGCGCGGATGCTCAGGCTGATCCGCCGCTCCTTCGGATCGACGTTCAATACCTTCACCTCCACCGTTTCCCCTTCCTTGAGAACCTCGCGCGGATGATTTACCCGTCCCCAATCGAGCTCGGAGACGTGCACCAGCCCCTCGATCCCCTCCTCCAGCTTGACGAACGCGCCGAAGTCGGTGAGCTTAGTCACCTCCCCAACCACGCGCTGGCCGCGAGGATACTTCGCCTCCACGTCAGCCCACGGGTCATCCGTAGTCTGGCGAAGGGAAAGGCTGATGCGGCGCGCCTCCTCGTCGCAGCTGAGGACGACGACTTCGACCTCGTCCCCCTCCTTGACGATCTCCTTCGGGTTCTCCGGATGCCCCCACGAGAGCTCGGAGATGTGGACCAGCCCTTCCACGTCCTGCTCCAGTTCCACAAACGCACCGAAGTCGGTGACGCTGACCACCTTCCCTGTCACTCGCGTCCCGGCCGGGTACCGCTCCGCGATCCCCTCCCACGGGTTGGGACGGAGCTGTTTGATGGAGAGGGAGATCCTCTGTTTCTCCGGATCGAAGTCGATCACCTTCACCCGCACCTTATCTCCGACCTTGTACGTTGGGGGTGGGACGGGGAGGTCCTTCCACGCGATCTCGGAGCGGTGGACGAGTCCCTCAAACCCGCCGATGTCGACGAAGATCCCGAAATCGACGACACTGCGGATCGTCCCCTCCACCTCTTGACCTACCTCGAGAGTGGAGAACAGCTCCTCGCGCCGCTTCCGTTCCTCCTCCTTCAGGTAGGCTTTATGCGAAACAACGAGGTTCTTCTCCCGACGCGAGAGCTCGAGGATCTTGAACTTCGTCCTGGTCCCCTTCAGCTTTTCGATCGCACTCGGGAGGTCGTTCCCAAGGTGGGAACCGGGGAGGAAGGCGCGGATCCCGTCGAGGTTGACGTGATAGCCCGCGTTCTTCACCTCGCCGGTGATCTCCCCTTCCACCGGGGTTCCGTTCCGGTACGCCTCCTCCAGGGACTCGATCCTCTTCTCGTACTCAGCCTGTTTCTCGGAAGCGTAGATCGTCCCCTTCTCCTCATCGATATAGGTGACAAGGACCTCGATCTCCTCCCCTTCCTCGATCTTCCCTTCCTTGCGGAACGGGGAGAGCTCGCTCACCGGAAGGATCCCCTCCGACTTGTACCCGATATCGACGAGGACCTCGTCCTGGTTCACCTGGACGACTGTGCCGGTCACCGTGTCCCCACGGCTGTACAGCTTGACGTCGCTTTCCGAGAAAGCCTCTTCCATCTTGATCTTTTCTTCCATAGCGTTTAGACCACCTGTTTTAAAATTTCCCCTCTTCTTCAGCCTCCCGAAAGAGGGCTCGGTTCCTCCCGTTCACGCCGCATCGATCAGTTCCATCAGCCGTTGGCTCATCCGCCGCTCCCGTTCAACGCGGCCCGTCCCGGTCCCGTCGTCGAGCGCGGTCACGGGGACCGGGCGGCCGATCGAGATGGTAACACGGGGGAAGCGAAATGGGTAGCGCGGTGGATACGGCCCCTCCGCTCTTATGTTCACTGGGACCAGTTCCTTGCCGGAAAGGCGGGCGAAGTGGATCGCCCCTGCCTTTGCGTCCGCGCCCGCCTTGGTCGTCCCCTCCGGGAAGATCCCGATCAGCCGCTCGCGCTGCACCGCGTCGAGGAGGCGGCGGAAGTCGGCGCGGCTGAAATGGTCACGGTCGATCGCGGTGGCGTAGAGTTTGATCAGGAGGTGAAACAAAGGATTCTTCAGCAGGCCTTTCCGGGCGATGAAGTGGATGCGGTTCCGCATCCCCAGCGCAACGGCGAGGAGAGGGATGTCCCAGTAGCTGCGATGGCGGGCGACGATGATATAACCGGTACCCCTGTTGAGCATGTTCCTCCCCGTAACCCGTAGGCGGAATAGGACCCTCGCCAGGAGATGGAGGAGGAAAACTATCAGCGCGTACAGCCCCCCTTTAACCCCTTCCTGCAGCCGATGCGTCACCCTTCCTTAATCGCTCCCTGACGAGACCTATCGCCTCGGAAATGACCTCTGTGAGGCTCTTCTGATCGGTGGTGATTATAATCGCGTCGGGAGCGGGGTTCAAGGGGGAGAGCTCGCGGGTGGAATCGCGCCGGTCGCGGGCGATGATCTCGCGCAAGGTCTCGTCGTAATCGAGTCCGGGTCGCTCCTGCACCCGCCGCCGCGCCCGGGTCTCAGGGCTCGCCTCGAGGAAGATCTTGACGTCGGCGTCGGGTAACACGACGGTCCCGATGTCCCTACCCTCCATCACTACGTCGTTCCCGGCGGCGATACTCCGCTGGAGCTCGACGAGCCTCTCTCTCACCTCGGGATAAGTGGCGACCCGGGATGATGCCTGATCCATCTCCGGAGTGTGCAGCAGATCGGTGACATCCTCCCCGTTCAGGAAGAGCCGCCCGTCACGATTCAACGTGATCTCCATCTCCGCGAGCGGAATCCCACGGGCCAACCCGAGCGCCACCGCGCGGTACATCTTTCCGGTCTCCACGAACAGGCACCCGAAGTGCTCGGCAAGGGCCCGTCCCAGGCTCGTCTTCCCGGCCGCGGCCGGTCCATCGATCGCGATCTGCATCAACCCACCTCCTGTTCCTCGCATCCCACCTCAGTCGGCGCGCATACCTCTATCCGCGCTTCCGGGAGGGCGTGTCTGAGGTACTCCCCCGCCGCCCGCGCCCGGTCCGGATCGGCGAACGCGGCGAAGAACGTCGCCCCGCTCCCACTCATTCCCCAGTAATCCCCCCCGGCGCTCGCCGTCGCCGCGCGGTAGGGGACAAGATCAGGATAGAGAGAGAGGGCCGCTTCCTCAAGGTCGTTCTCCCCAAGCCGTGGTGGGGAGCTCTTCCCCCCCGGATGAATCTCATCGTAGCGGCGGTAGACCGCGGCGGTGTCACAGTGGATCGGGGGAATGACGAGGAGGAATGCACCCTCCGCGCCGGGAGGAATGAAGGTCAGCCGCTCCCCTTTCCCCTGCATTCGCACCCTCCCCCCGCGCAGGAACAGCGGAACATCCGCTCCGATCGCCGCGGCGAGCTCGGCCAGACGATCGGACCGGAGGCGGGGCGGAATAAGGCGGTCAAGGAGGACGAGGACGCAGGCGGCGTCGCTCGATCCGCCTCCGAGTCCGGCCCCGGTCGGGATGTTCTTCTCCACGGTGATTCTCACTCCGACCTTCGCTCGCTTCTCCGCCAGGATCGCCTGCGCCGCGCGATACACCAAGTCCTCGCGCGGCGGAAACGGGCTTTCCACCCGCAACCCGGTCCCGCCCTGCACAAACGAAATCCGGTCCGCAAGCTCGATCGTCTGGACGATGGAGTCGAGTTCGTGAAACCCATCCGGGCGGCGCGGCCCGACCCGGAGGGAGAGGTTCAGCTTGGCATAAGCGCGGGCTGAGATCATCGGCAGGAGTACGCTACCCTTCCGGCGTGGAGCACGAGCTTCACCGGATTGTGGCCGAAGAAATACGGGAGCTGCCGGTAGTTGTCGAGCTCGACCAGAACGATGTCCGCCGATTTTCCCTCTTCGAGCGATCCAACCTCATCGGCGAGCTCAAGGGCAGCGGCGGCGTTCAGGGTGGCGGCGGTGATCGCCTCCTCGACCGTCATCTTCATCCGCATTACTGCCAGACCGATCACCATCGGCATCGACGGGATCAGGCACGTCCCCGGGTTGAAGTCCGTCCCCAGGGCGACGGGGAGTCCGAGCTCGATCATCCGCCGTGCCGGGGCATAGTCAGTCCCCAGGGTGAACGCCGTCCCGGGGAGGAGGACCGGAATCACTCCGGCGTCCCGCATCCGGACCATCCCGGACTCCGTAGTTCGCAGGAGATGGTCGGCCGAGGTGGCGGATAGTTCAGCAGCGAGAGCTGCTCCGCCGCTGTCGGCGAGCTCGTCGGCGTGGAGTTTGAGGCGGAGACCGGCCCCGCGCGCGGCGCGGAGGATCGTACGCGCCTCGGGAACGGTGTAGAACCCGACGTCGCAAAAGACATCACAGAACTGGGCGAGGCGCCGGCGCCGAACGGTGGGGATCATCTCGGTAATGATCGAGGAGATGTAGTCATCGCGGCGGACGTCGGGAGGGAAGGCGTGAGCTCCGAGGAAGGTGGGGACGATCCGCATCGGGAGGCTCTTCCGGGCGCGTCGCACCGCGAGGAGAAGCCGCACCTCACTCTCCGGGGTCAGGCCGTAACCGCTCTTCACCTCGGCGGTCGTCGTCCCCCAAGCGAGCATCCGCCGCAGGTAGATGCGCGTGTTCCGGGCCAGATCCTCCTCGGAAGCGGCACGCACCGCCTTCGCCGTCTCCAGGATCCCACCCCCGTCGTACCGGGCCCCGCGGGCGCGGGCGAGGAACTCGTCCTCGCGCGTCCCGGCGAACACGGCATGGGTATGGGGATCGACGAACCCGGGGAGGGCGAGCTTCCCCCGTGCGTCGATCGTCTCCTCGACCCCGGTTCTGGGTAGAGCACGCCCGATTCTGGAGATCCTCCCGTCCTCGATCAGGATCTCCACCCCGTCCCGTACGTACAGGGCATTCATCCGCTCTCCCCCGACCGGGCCGCGACCACGGGGGGTGGCGAGTTGTCCGATTCCCGTGATAAGGGTGCGCATACGACTCCAGTATAGTGACCAAAACCGGGCTTTACAACGATTTTTCTTCCCGGTATACTCCGCCCGGTGATAGGATGATCGAACTGGACGGAGAAAACCTCGCGCTGGAGGATGCAGCCCGCGTTGTGTTCGCCGGAGAGCCGGTGCGGATGGGAGAGAGGGCACGGGCGCAGGTAGCCCGATCGGCAGCGCGGGTGGAGGAGATCGTCACCGCCGGAGTACCAGTATACGGGATCAACACCGGGTTCGGCGCCCTGAGCACCGAGTCGATCCCCGGTGATCATCTGCGGGAACTCCAGAGGAACATCATCCTGTCTCATTCCGTCGGGGTGGGAGACCCACTCCCAGAGCCCGCGGTGCGGGCGATGATCCTGTTCCGGATCAACTCCTTCCTCAAGGGCGCCTCCGGGATCAGGCCGGAGCCGATCGAGTACCTGATCGACCTGCTGAACGCTGGAATCCACCCGGTGGTCCCGGCCCAGGGGTCGGTCGGATCGTCCGGCGATCTCGCCCCCCTTGCCCACCTCGCGGCGGTCCTGATCGGAGAGGGGGAAGCGACGAGCGATGGGAGCAGGTTCTCGGGCAGAGAGGCCCTGCGCCGGATCGGGAGGAGACCGCTCGAGCTCGGGCCGAAGGAGGGGCTGGCGCTGCTCAACGGGACGCAGTACATGACCGGCGTTGGATTCCTCGTTCATCACCAGGGGACGAGGCTCCTCAACGCAGCGGTCGGAGCGGCCGCCCTGTCCCTCGAGGGCCTGCGCGGGTTCTCCGCCCCGTTCGATCCCCGCCTGCACGCCGCCCGCCCCCATCCCGGCCAGGTGAGGATCGCCGGACTGATCCGGGAACTGACCGCGGGAAGCGCACTTCTCGATTCCTCTGGCGGGGACGTACAGGATGCCTATTCCCTCCGCTGCATCCCCCAGGTCCTCGGCCCGGCATGGGAGGCGCTCCAGTATCTGCGGTCCAAACTCGAGATCGAAATAAACTCCGCCACCGACAACCCGCTCCTCTTCCCGGACGGAGTCGTCCTCTCCGGGGGAAACTTCCACGGAGAGGTCATCGGGCTCGGGTTGGAGATGGCGACCCTCGCGCTCGCTGAGGTGGGGAGCATCTCCGAGCGGCGGACCGACCGGCTCCTCAATTCCCCGGACCGCGGTCTCCCCCAATTCCTGGTGCGGGAGCGGGGGATAAACTCCGGGTTCATGCTCGCCCAGTACACCGCCGCCGCGCTGGTGAGCGAGAACAAGGTCCTGTGCCACCCGGCCCTTGCCGACTCGATCCCCACCTCGGGCGGGAAGGAGGACCACAACAGCATGGCGGCGATCGCGGCGCACAAGGGGCTGCGGATCTGCGAGAATCTATCCCGAATAGTGGCGATCGAGCTCTTGTGCGCCGCCCAGGCGCTCGACTTCCAGGGGGTGGAAAAAGCGGGAGAGGGGACGCGGGCCCTGCATGCCCGAATCCGGGAACGCTTCCCGCATCTCGACTCCGACCAGCCGCTGGCACCGGGGATCG
>JAGGSO010000126.1 GCA_021159055.1 Candidatus Bipolaricaulota bacterium
CGGAAAAGCACAGGACGCGATCAGGAGCGGGTATGAGCTGGCACGAGCGTTATGAGTTAGAACTGGGTGATGAATCGCAGGTCGTTCTGGAGGAAGACGCGGATGTCGTCGATCTTGTGGCGGAGCATCGCCATCCGCTCGACCCCGAGGCCGAAGGCGAACCCGGTCACCTTCTCCGGGTCGTACCCGACTTCGGTCAGTACAGCCGGATCGACCATCCCCGCCCCCATGATCTCAAGCCACTCGGTCGCCCCGGGAGCGCGCATGTGTACCTGCACCGACGGCTCGGTGAACGGGAAGAAGTCGCCTGACATGCGCATCTCGTACCCCTCTCCGAAGAACTCGTGCACAAAGTGCTCAATCACGTATTTCAGGTTGGCGAGCGACAATCCCTCCTCCACCCACAGCAGTTCCACCTGGTGGAAGACCGGAGAGTGGGTCGCATCCTGGGTATCACGACGGTAGCAGCGACCGGGGCAGATGACGCGCACCGGTGGTTCGGTCGCCTTCATCACCCTGATCTGCACCGGCGAGGTGTGAGGCCGAAGGAGGTGGGTGTCATCTATGTAGAACGTGTCCCACTCGTCGCGCGCCGGATGGTTCGCCGGGATGTTCAGCGCCTCGAACGCGTGGTACTCGGTCTCGATCTCAGGGCCACTGGCGATGTCGAACCCCATGTGCAGGAAGATGTCCTCGATCTCCCGCTGGACCTGGGTGAGGAGGTGTAGATGCCCGAGCGGATGGTAGATTCCAGGGAGGGTAAGGTCGACCCGCTCCTTGGATAACTGCTCGGATATGGAAGCCTCCTTGAGCTCCTTTTCCCGGGCGGCGAACAGCTCGTTCCCTCGCGCCTTGAGCTCGTTGAGGAGTTTCCCCGCCGCGGCGCGCTCCTCCGGCGGAAGGCTCCCCAACAGCTTGAACAGCGCCGCGATCTTACCTTTGCGCCCCAAGTACTCAATGCGGAACGCCTCGAGCTCCGCGGCGGAGGAAATGGTGGATGCGCTTTTCTGCATCGCTTCGGAAATGGAAGTGATTTTCTCCTTCAGCTCATCGATCGTCGCCATGGCGAGGATTTTAGCGGGGGATTTCCCGATTGACAAGCAGGCACACCAGCGTATCATGGTGACAGCGCAGCCGAAAGGAGAGAACATGACCGATTACACGAACCGGCGGGAGAATCTACTCTCCCGCATCGACGGTGACGGTTTCATCACGATCAACCTGGAGGGTTCCGATTGGGTGAGCATGTACTACCTCTCCGGGTTCACCGGCGAGGGCGGTCTGGTGGTGACCAAGGACGAGACGCTCCTCATCACCGATTCCCGCTACACCGAGCAGGCCGGACGGGAGGTTCCGGAGCTTCCGGTCCATCAAGTGCGGAAGAATTACGACCAGGAGATCGGTGCAGCGATCTCGAAGCTCGGGATAAAGCGGCTTGTCCTCTCGTCCCGACGGATGAGCCACTATCTCGTCGCCAAGCTGAGCGAGATTCCCGGAGTGGAGGTAGTGCCTGCCGAGGATCCGGTCGGCGAACTGCGCCGGATCAAGGATCCTGATGAGATCGCCCGCATCCGGAATGCGACCCGGGTAACCGAGGAGTCGCTCGCCGCCGTGCTCAAGGAGATCGAACCCGGGATGACCGAGCGCGAGATCGCCCTCCGGCTGGAGTGGCTCATGCGTACCCGGGGGGCGGAGAAGGTGGCGTTCGATCTGATCATCGCCGCCGGAGAGAACTCTTCCCTCCCCCACTATCAGCCCGGGGATCGGAAGGTGAACGAAGGGGACCTGCTCCTGTGCGACATCGGGGCGCGGGTCGATCACTACTGCTCCGACATGACGCGCGTGTTCGCGGTCGGCGAGCCGTCCAGCAAGGCGAAGGAGATCTACGATCTCGTCCTGCGCGCCAACCGCGCCGGAGTGGCGGCGCTGCGGCCGGGAGCGACCGGAGTGGAGGTCGATGCCGCGGCACGGGACGTGATCGCCGCCGCCGGACACAAGGAGCACTTCGGCCACGGCCTTGGCCATGGGGTCGGGCTCGAGGTGCACGAATTTCCACGCCTCTCCCCACTCAGCAACGCCAAGCTGGCGGCGGGGATGGTGGTCACAGTCGAACCCGGGGTGTACCTGCCCGGGTTCGGTGGGGTGCGGATCGAGGATTTGCTCGTCGTAACTCCGGACGGGTGCGAGTCGCTCACCCAGTTCCCGCGCGACCGCCTCGAGGTCATCGGATGAGGGTACGCAGCATCCTCCTCCTCGGATTGCTCTTCTTCCTCGGCGGTTGCGCTTCCCTCACCTCAGGCCCGGTCGCCCGGTTCGAGGTTTCCCCTCCGGTGATCTATGCAGGGGATCAGGTTCGGTTCGACGGGTCGACCTCGTACTCGAATCAGGCGCTCATCTCCTACGGCTGGAGCTTCTCCGACGGCGGGACCGGGTACGGAAAGGAGGTCGATCATACCTTTTCCGCTCCGGGTGTTTACTCCGTCACCCTCACGGTCACCGACTCGGCCGGAAAACACGCCTCCGTAACACAGGAAGTCGTAGTCTACGCTCGTTCTGGGACCGAGTTCTACACCGATGATTTTTCGGACGGGAAAGAGGCCCTCTCCCGCTGGCCGCTCGATCCGGCATGGGCGAGCGAAAGCGAGGGAAGGATCGAGTCCGTCTCCGGGCATGGGTTCGTCCTCCACATAAAAAGCGGAATCGATCGCTGGCAGCGGCGCTATCACGCGATCAACCTTCCACCGCTCCGGACCGGGCAGCGGATCGTATTTTCCATCGCGGTGAAGGCAGCACAGAACCAGGACGAGCACGGGTTCTTCATCTTCCCCGCGCGCAAACGCCTGGAGACACTCGCAGGATCCCTCCCCTATTTCCGCTACTCGAGCGAGGAGGGAGGGGCGATCCTGTGCACACCGACCGCGAGCGGTGATGAAGTCCGGCACTTCCTTCCGTTCACCCCCGGGGTCTACCTGTGGTACACCTACAAGTTCGTGTTCTCCCCGACTGGGTATCAGTTCTACATAAACGACACCCTGTACTGGGAGGAAGAGAAGGGGATGGCGTCGCTCTCCGCCGGCGGAGATTGGATCATCCTGCTCGGGGACGAGAGCAAGATCGAGGCGTGCGACGCCTACTACGACGATATCGCAGTCCGGGTGGAGGAATAGAAACCGGCCCATCCCAGATTACTGGAATGGGCCGGTTGACGAGGGATCAGCTTCCTACTGCTTGCAGCTTCAGTTCCAGGATCTTGACGATCGCGTTCGCCCGGGTCAGGAGTTCCTTCCCCCGATCGAGGAGCGGATGCTGATCCGCCCCGGCGAACCCGGGCCGCATCGGACGGAACCCTTCACCCTTATCGGCCCATGGGTTGTTCCCGAATCGTCCCATCGGCTGTTGCCGCCCGAATCCACGCTCTTCGCCCCATGGGGAACTCCCCATCCGCCCGTTATTCATCATCCCCGACATCATCCTGGGGCCCATCATTCCCTGCGCCCTGGGCATGAGTGCGGCGCGGAGGAGCTCGCCCTGTTCGATCGTCAGGCTATCCTTGAGCGAGTCGAACGCTGTTTTCATCTGCTCGCGGATCTTCTCCATCGCATCATGCAGCTTGCTCCGGTACCCTTCGATCAGGGCGTCAAGCTGGGCCTCATCCCCGTGGAAGCCTATAAGGTCCTGGCGGAACGAGGAGTACAGGTCCTTCAACCCGCTCGCCTCGTCGGTCACGCCCTTGAGCGCATCGTGCAGGGCCTGCATTTGATCGGTCGTCAGGTTCATCCGATCGATCAGGATGAGCAACTGGATCTCCTCCGCCGGTTGTCCCAGCGGTTTATCCTGACGCACTCCCCCGGCCATCTGGGCGGAGAGAGGGAGCGCGACGAGGAGCCCGATCAGCACTGCCAAACTCGTTGAAGCGATCACCTTTTTCATTGTGTTACCCCCTTTTGATTTGGTGATTCCAAGTGGAAGAGTACACGGCCCGGATGAACGGGTGATGAAGGGATTGTGTCTTTCTCATGAACCGGTCGACAATTCGCGGCCGATCGGCTATACATATCCCATGAAGAAGGTGACGATCTACACCGACGGAGCATGCAGCGGGAACCCCGGCCCGGGCGGGTGGGGGGCGGTGCTGATTCACGGGACAGAGCGGCGGGAGCTGGCCGGTGGCGCGCGACAGACGACGAACAACCGGATGGAGCTCACCGCGGCGATCGAGGCACTGCGCGCGCTGCGGGAACCGTGCGAGGTCGATCTGTACACCGACTCGATCTATCTCAAAAACGGGATCACCGAGTGGCTCCCCAACTGGAAGCGCAACGGCTGGAAGCGGCGCAGCGGCAAGCGGCTCCTCCCGGTGAAGAACGAGGACCTGTGGCGGGTTTTGGATCAGCTCGTTGCTAAACACCGGGTCAGGTTTCACTGGGTGGAGGGACACGCCGGGAACGAGGAGAACGAGCGCTGCGACCAGCTCGCCCGCGCGGCGATCCCGAACGGAGGGGATGATGGCTGATATCTACGTCACCTGTCGTGTGTTTGCGGAGGAGATCGAGCGGCTGCGGGCCGCGGGCCATACGGTCGTGATGCGCGATGCACCCGGTCCGATCGGGCGGGAAGAGCTGCTGCAAAACGTTGGGAACGCCGATGCCCTCATCTGTCTCCTCTCCAATCGGATCGATAAGGCAGTGATCGATCGCGGGAAGCGGTTGCGGATCATCGCCAACCTCGGGGTCGGGTACGACAACATCGACGTTGCCGCGGCGCGGAAGCGGGGGATCGTCGTCACCAACACCCCCGGCGCCCTCACTGAGACGACGGCCGATCTCACCTTCGGGCTTCTGCTCGCCGCCGCGCGGCGGATCGTCGAGGCCGATTCCTACACCCGGGCCGGGGAGTTCCGCGGCTGGGAGCTGATGCAGCCCCACCTCGGGCTCGACGTGTACGGAAAGACGCTCGGGATCGTGGGGATGGGACGGATCGGGACCGCGGTCGCCCGGCGGGGGCATTTCGGGTTCGGGATGCCGGTGATCTACCACAACCGCCATCGCAACGAGCCGGCGGAGCAGGAGCTCGACGCCCGTTGGGTCCCGTTCGCCGAGCTGCTCGGGGAGAGCGACTTCGTCTGCGTCCACACCCCACTCACCGAGGAGACAAGGCATCTGTTCGACCGCGATGCGTTCCGGCGGATGAAGAAATCAGCGATCCTGGTGAACGTGGCGCGCGGACCGGTGGTCGACGAAGAGGCGCTGGTGTGGGCGCTGGAGACGGGAGAGATCGCCGGGGCGGGGATCGACGTGTACGAGAACGAGCCCGAAGTCCATCCCGGTCTCATAAAACTCCATGAACGGGTCGTCCTCACCCCGCACATCGGGAGCGCGAGCGAGGCGACGCGGCGGGCGCTGGCGAGGATCGCGGCCGATAACGTCCTTGCGGTCCTCGCCGGAGAGCAGCCCCTCACCCCGGTCAGCTGAAGCAGCCGAGCTGACAGGAGCTTATCTTGATCCCGAGCGCCTCCGCCGCGCCGGAGACCTGGACCTTCCCGATCTGAAGTTTTTTGGCGATCTCCCACGCCGCTTCACACGGGAGCCTGCCGTCCACTAGATGCGCCGTGATCTCTGCCTTCAGTCTCTCCGGGACATCCTTCATCGGCGTTACGACGCTTTTGCTTCCCAGATCGTCGTAGCCGAACAAACCGAGTTGGCAGCGGGAGATCTTGATCCCAAGCTGTGTCGCCTTCTCGCCCACTTCGAGTGGGGTGATCCCAAGCTCGGCAGCGATGCGGAAGGCTGCTGGGCAGGGGAGCCGGCCGTTTACGGTGGAGCTGCGGATTCTTTCTACTAGGGCATCCATGACCCTGAGTTTCTCCCTCGGGGATGGGCGTGCAGCAACTCCGATTTTGAGTGGCGGAGCCCCTCATCCCCATCTTCTACAGCTGTAAATTGGACTTCGAACCCCACAAGAAGTATTCTTTTCCACAAAGACAGCATTGACAGTTGCGTTTGGGAGCTGAATCCAGGAGAGATTACATGCAAAGGTTTTTTGCATTTTTGCTCGTGATCGGGCTTATCTGCCTGATATTCGTGAGCGCATTGGGAGCGGGGAAGCTCTCCCCGTACTTGCGGCTGCTTCTGACAGCGGATCCGAAGATCGCCCCTGCGGCCCTGCCCGGATTCGGCGGCACACCGCCGGGATTCACGCTGCCGTTCCCCACTGATGAGCCGATCCGCGTGTTGGTGAAGCTCTCCCATCCGTTCTTCGGAACAAGTCTCCTCGGGTTTCCTGTCATCGTATCCACGGGGACGATCGTCGGGCTGCGCGTTCCCGTCGAGGGGTTGCTCACTCTGGCTGCGGCGTCCGACGTCGTCTACGTGGAACCGGCGTGGAAGGCGAAACCGACCCTCGACCGGAGCGTCCCTGCGATCGGGGCGGACGTCCTGCACGCAGGCTCCCCGCCGGTCACCGGGAAGGGGGTGATCATCGGTGGGGTCGACACCGGGATCGACTATTCCCACTACGATTTTCGGTACGATTCTGATGGCGACGGGATTGAGGAGTCGTCCCGCATCCTCTACATCCTCGACCAGACCGGGCTGTTCAACGCCACCTACACCAAGGCCGAGATCGAAAGCGACCTGCGGGACGGACTCGGGCCGAACGAGGGTGATGTGCGGGAGCAGGACACCGACGGCCATGGGACGCACGTGATGGGGATCGCCGCCGGGGACGGCTCGGCCTCCACCGCCGGGTTCATCGGGGTGGCACCGCAAGCGTGGATCATCGCGGTGAAGACCACGTTCTACACCTCGGACATCCTCGCCGGGGTACGCTACATCTTCGACAAGGCCGACGAGCTCGGGCTCCCGGCGGTGGTCAACCTGAGCCTGGGAGGGCAGGACGGGCCGCACGATGGGACGAGCCTGTTCGAGCAGGGGCTGGACGAACTCCTCGACCGGCCGGGGCGGGCGATCGTCGTATCGGCAGGGAACGAAGGGGACAAGGCAATTCATGTCGGCCGGTCCCTGAACGGGGACGCGTACACCTTTTCCCTCGTCCCGCGCGAGGGGTCGCTCGACTTCTCTCTCTGGTACCCGAGCGGATCATCGTTCACGATCACGGTCGTCCCGCCGGGCGGGGCCCCGATCTCCGTCCCGACCGGGGGGAGCGATTCGGCGAGCACCCCGTCCGGAAACGTGTACGTGGACAACGCCTCGGGAGGAGAAAACCCGGAGAACGGCGATAACGAGGCCCTCATCAACCTGTCCGGCCTGACATCCCAGCTCCCCTGGTCGGTCACGGTTACCGACTCCGGGGGTGGAGGGAGGTTCGACGGGTGGATCACCTCGGACAATGGGACGATCCTCGGGGGGGACGCGTCCGAGACGGTCGACGAACCGGGGAACGCCCGCCGCGTGATCACCGTGGGAGCGTTCACCACCAAGAATCGCTGGGCCTCCCGCGCCGGAGAGGAGGACTTCTCCGACCAGTACCCGATCGGTGATTTATCGTACTTCTCCAGTCGCGGACCGACCCGGGACGGGAGGGTGAAGCCGGAGATCACCGCACCCGGGGCGTGGATCGCTGCCGCGATGTCATCGTCCGCACCGGCCGCCGATTACCTCACCTGCCCGGACGGGGTCCATACCCTCCTCCTCGGGACGAGCATGGCCGCCCCACACGTGACAGGAACGATCGCCCTGATGTTCTCCATCGATCCCGATCTCACCGCAACCGAGGTGCGGGACCTCCTGACCGGAACTGCACAGCCGGACAGGTTCACCGGCGCGGTTCCGAACCCGGAGTGGGGGTGGGGGAAGCTCCGGGCTGATACCGCGGTCTCCTCCCTCTCTCCGCCTCCGCCCGGCCCCACGGCAAGCCTCAAGGTAAAACTCGCGGAAAACCCGGTTCGGACCTCTGCTCGCTTCATCTGCACCGTCCCGGATGATTCCTCCGGTGCTACCCTGTACATCTACGATGTCGCAGGGAGATCGGTGGCAGCGATCCCGATCCCGCCCGGCGGGTCGAACTACGACTGGGATCTGACCGACGCGAGCGGCATCCCGCTCGCCCCCGGGCTCTATCTCTTCGTCCTCTCCGATGGGACAACCTGCAGCCCGATCGGGAAGC
>JAGGSO010000127.1 GCA_021159055.1 Candidatus Bipolaricaulota bacterium
GTCTGGTAAGATCATCTCGTAAAGCGAGGTGATCGATGTGGGAAAGGCGAAGAAGAACTACTCACCGCGCTTTCAGTTCCAAGTCGTACTGGAAGCGCTGAAAGGAGATCGTAAAGAGGTGGAGATTGCGCGGGCGTATGGTATTCATCCTACGACCATCTCCAATTGGAAGCGAGAGTTCTTGGAGAAAGGGCCAGAGCTGTTCGGAAAGGACAAGACAATCGCCCAGTACGAAAAGAGAATAAAAGAGCTAGAGCAGCTTTTGGGAAGGAAGGAGGTGGAGATAGCTCTGTTGCGAAATTTTGTGGAGGGCAGCTCGTGACGGAGGACAAGGTGAAACTGGTAGAGGAACACAAAGATGAATACGGGCTCAACACCTGTCTTGCCGCCATCGGGCTGCCGAAGAGTACGTGGTACTACTGGAAAGGCAAGAAAGTATCTTCCAAAGAGAAGTACGCCCATCTCCAGGTCCCCATTCTGGAGGTAGTAGAGGAGAATCCATCTTACGGATACAGGAGGATCAAGAAAGAGTTGAATGAACGTGGCTACACGGTGGGAGAGCATGTGATCCGCAAGCTTGTTAACTACTGGGACCTGGGGCTCAAACGAGCGGTTGTCAAGCCGAAACAGTCCAAACCACGCCAGTATCTACAAAAAGCGCACGGGCTGAACCTGGTGAAGGAGATCCACGACCCCGAGCCGTTTCAGGTATGGTACACCGACTTTACCGAAATCAGATACGCCAACGGAGAAAAGAAAGCATATCTCATGCCGATCATCGATCACAAGACAAAGCTCGTAGCAGGATGGGAGGTAAGTGATCGCAAGGACACTGCTCTAGCGCTTAATGCCCTGGAGGCAGCGCGGGAGAACCTAGAGAGGATAGGGCTCAGCATGGAAGGCCGGTTCATCCATCATGATCAAGATGCGGTGTACACGGGATACAGATGGTTGCAGGTGGTGCTGATCCGGGAACGGATGCGGATCTCATTCTCAGAAAACGGGGCGAAGGGGAACACCTTCATGGAATCGTTCAACGGTCGGTTTAAAGGGGAGAACAAAGATCTATTTACCAATGCGAGGAACATCTGGGAGCTAAGGAGGGTGATCAACGAGCGGATGGAGTACTACAACGAAACGAGGAGGCACTCAGCGTTGGGATACATGTCGCCGTTAAGTTACATCAACCATGAGATGATTCTGCCGGAACCAGCGGTTGTCTTAGCGCAAAATGGTCGGTAAACTGGTGCAAGATTCCTGCCGCATATCCGTTTGTCGAACTTCCACTCCCTAAAGGAATCTCCCTTGCCGCGATCAGCCGCGAGATCACTCCACAGAAGGATATCGACTGCATCAACCCAGCAAGCTTGGGGCACCTGGTCAGTGGAGGGGCCGCGTCCGCTACTTATAGCGAACTGAAAGAGCGCCCCGATGTTCTACTCCCGGCCACTCCACAAGCGGTCATGGAATTGCTCATTGCCTCAGGGGTGGATCTCGCCGGCAAGGAAAGCGTCGTCGTCGGCGCCGGAGCAGTGGGCTTGCCGTTAGCATTGCTGCTATTGCGAGAGGGTTATGCCAACGTCACCCTATGCGAGTACAAGGGTAAAGACCTGCATGAAATCGTGAGCAGAGCCGACGTCGTGTGTGTCTCTGTAGGGAGGCCGAACTTCATCACTGCAGATATGGTCAAGGAGGGCGCGGTCGTAATCGATGTTGGGATCAATGTGGGGAAAGATGGAATAACCGGTGATGTCGACTATGCTGGTGTAGAGAAAAAGGCCAGCTTGATCACCCCCGTTCCCGGTGGAGTAGGCCCGATGACGACTACGATGATCATGGCTAACACAGTAAAGGCCGCTTCGAACCTCACGAGAAAGTAGCAAGTGAGTAGCTGAAAACACGAATTAGACCGGGTAGTAGGTGGAGACTCCAAGGTCGAGTGTATCGCCCCGCAAAGAAGGTGACGGGGGATGAGAAAGCGGGCGAGAGGAAAGACTTGTCCCACTCACGTAAGCGCAGAACGCAGAGAAGAACCTTCTATCATTTGTAGTCGGGACTTCGTTACCTAATTTAAAACGACGAGGAACTACAAAACATGGCTGAAGGGACATTGATTGAGGTAGAAGGAGCCGTTGCGCTGTCCCCGGAGCGCGTCTTCCGTTACCTCGAGTACGGTGGTTCTTCCCCGTCTGCCCCTGTTTTAAGGAAGTTGGAGGAGCTTGTTCCCAAGGCGCTTACCTTGGCGCAACCAAGGGCATTATGTCGAATCCGCTCAATAGATGAGGTAGTAGACCTTCGCAAAGATGACCTCCCCGCCCCGATTCAAGGTGCCTCCTTCCTTACCTTTGGCCTTGTCACCGTCGGCCCCGCCGTCGAACAGGAAGTGGAGAGGCTGCGTAAAACAGGAAGACTGCTCGACGCGATGATTCTCGATGCGCTCGGCTCGGCCGCCGTGTCCGAGCTCTGCGAGCGGGTGGCATATCGAGTATTCGACTGGGCAAAAAAGAACGGATTGAATGCGAGCCGGGTGTTCGAACCTGGGTCGGGGGCCAGCCGCTGGCCGCTTGAGAACCAGCGCCTGATATTCGCCAACGTACGGGCAGATGAGATTGGCGTTAGTCTTACCTCACACCTGTTGATGCGTCCCCGCAAAACGGTATCGTTTCTAATAGGAGCCGGTACGGAAATAGAGCAGGCATCTACTCCCTTCTCGTGTCAGGGATGCCGACGCACGGATTGTCCGTACCGCTACAACGCAAAGTAGTACAAGGAGGAAAGGATGCAACACAATTATGGCGAAACGACGATCGATCGCTTCTTAACCGAACTCTCTTCGGATGCACCGACCCCCGGAGGAGGGAGCGTCGCCGCCCTCTCCGGAGCAATGGCGGCATCGCTGGTGTCGATGGTCTGCAACCTGACCATCGGAAAGGAAAAGTTCGCTGAATACGAACAGGAGATCAAGGACATTCTGGAAGAGGCGCTCAAGTTACGTGAAAGGCTCCTAAGTGCGGTTGAGGAGGATATCCAAGCCTATAACTCACTTGTTACCTGCTACCGCCTTCCAAAAGCGACGCCGCAGGAAAAAGAAGAGCGCAGGAAGAGGATCCAGGCAGCTCTTAAGAATGCCACTGATGTTCCTTACAGGACCGCGGAGGCGTGCTACCGAGTGCTCGAACTGAACCGCAGGCTACCCCAAATTGGCAATCCCAACGCTGTAAGTGACGTCGCTGTCTCCGCCCATCTTGCCGAGGCTGCTGTACAATCGGCCCTGTATAACGTTGATATCAATTGCAATTACATTAAGGATGACACTTACGTGCAAAATTATCAAAAGAGGCGGGTGGCGTTATCCCAACAGGCAGAAACCACTAAAGAAACCGTGCTCGCGGCTGTACAAGCGGTATTGCATGCTTAAGGTGCTTGTGGAATAGGAGAGGTTAGAGTCCACATACGTGGTGTAGTTGTCCGCCACTGCGGGCGGGGTCGAAATGGACGACCATCGCTGCCATCTTTAATCAACGGCGGTTGTCCCGCTGTGCGACCGGTTTTCGTCGCCACCAAATCAGATTGCTGTAACGAGCTCGCCGGAGGCAGGTATGCAGCCCTGACGCTTCTACGGGCGCTCGATCTCCGAGCTCGTCAACGAAGCCGTTCGGCAGGCGTTGCGAGAGGATAGCGAAGATCTAGCGGCGTTCGATGAGCGGACAGCCGAACCGGTGATCACATACGAGGAGCTGCTCGAAGACTTAAGGGCACATGGCAAGATATAGGCTCCTGTTCAAGGAGTCCGTTGCGAAAGACTTTCGTCCTATTTCCCAAAAATACGTTCGACAAATTCTGAACACGATCGAAGCTCTCACCGATGACCCTCGTCCCATCGGGTGTGAGAAACTCACCGATCAAGAACGATATCGCATCCGCTGCGGTTCTTATCGCATCATTTATGAAGTCCAGGATGATGCTCACGTTGTTCCGGTGGTAAAAGTTGCTCACCGCCGGGATGCGTACCGCGATTGATCACCGAGCGACAGCAACTCTCCTAGAGATTCGCCGCAGGCGAATCAGTTCGGGGGTTGTCCAGATTACATGAACTCTGTGACGGATGACGTCGGGGACAAGCCCCGACTCTACGAAAAATCGCGATTTTCGTCCCACCGCACCTTGTATGTAAAGTTATCTTCATTTCTTGTATGATAGGGTTTTAATCGGGGGATCAGAAATCAGGTTCTACAAGCTCTTTCACCCTGGCCTGCTCCCTAAATCTGTACCGCTGGTAAGCAGAGATCCTACTTGATCATGAGCTATCCGTCACTGTACAAAATTCAATGGTAAAGCTCATGTGTGTACTTGTTTTGAATAAAGGATCTGTTAACCTTGTTGAGGGTAGAGCGTGAGAAAAAAAGAAGAGCCCAGCCTAACAACCTAAGCTGGGCCCCTATCCTAGCGTGCTGAACGATCGTCGGTTACTTCCCCTTACCCGACTTTCCCTTCTTGCCAGAGCCTCCGTGCCTATGATCCGATCCGTGGGAGGCTCCTTCGTTCTCTTCTTCATCCGTAGTGGCGGGAGACAAGGCCTCTATCTCTTCCGTTTCCTTATCGTCGGAAGACTGGATGCCCCACGCCGCCCCATCGTCCGTCGATTGCTTCTTGTCCATTGCAGGAGGAACAACAACTTCCATCCCCCCTCCATTGGCGCTGGGGGGCTGTTGGTCCCATTCCGGTTTGTGTTCAGATTGCTTCTTGTCTGCAGGTTCGGGGAGGGAGATTTCCACCGCCCCTCTCTTATCGTCGCCGGGAGTCTGGTTTAACGCCGGTTCTGCCGCTGCCCGGCCCTTGGCCTCTCCCATCGGCGGTATTCCATCTTCGGTTTCGGTGCCAAAGTCCTGCTTGATGGCCTCTATCACCTCTTCCAGGCTTTCCCCCGGCATGGCTCTGTCGAGATGCTGCAACGCCTTGTCGAGTACGTCTTCCGCCGGGGTCCATGCGGTCACCATCTCCGCGAGCTGAGTGACCAGATCGGTCAACTCTTTCGGGGTGTAACCGGCCGCTCGTCCATAGGCGAGAAGCTCGTGAAGCTTCGCTCCGTACGCTCCCTGATCAAGCATCTCTGTCACGCCAAGGGCGAGCTGCAGGGCCTCGTCCATTCCGGATCGATTCCACGCCAGGACCTCCCCGAGGAGGTCCGGATCCAGCCTGATGAACCCGTGCTGCTGGAGCCGCTTTTGCAGCTCTTCCTGGAGGCGTTTCTTCGCCTGTTCACAGAAGACCCGGGAGCCGGTCTGCAGCTGTTCCGCTTTTGCGCAGGCCTGGTTCAGCGCGAGGAAGAGCTGGTCCTGCGTTGTGACCTCAACGGGTGTAGCCCAAAGGCTCACCCCCAAAGCGAGGATCGTTCCCAAAACTATGATTGCACCCAACATCCATTTCGGCATGATCTACCTCCTTTCCTTTCTTGGCTCAACGAGGAATCATTGCGCTCGATACATCCGTAACAATTATATTTTATCACAGAGAAGAGAGTACGTCAAGTTGAGTGGGACAAACGGGACAGGGTTTGCGATCTGACACTAGCTTTACCCACATTTCTTCTTCTTATTCAAGATAGGTAAATTACATTATACAACTTTTGTCGAGGAATCCGAAATCAAGTCCTACAAG
>JAGGSO010000128.1 GCA_021159055.1 Candidatus Bipolaricaulota bacterium
CGTGCTCCTCGTACCAAAATGCTTGGGCTCCCCACAGGCCGGTATCCTCGA
The DNA here is from genome assembly GCA_021159055.1 of Candidatus Bipolaricaulota bacterium. Lineage (NCBI taxonomy): Bacteria > Candidatus Bipolaricaulota > Candidatus Bipolaricaulota bacterium. Next base: position 52 of record JAGGSO010000128.1, read on the forward strand.
ACGGAGAGGGGACGCCGTGATGGTAGATCCAGGAACCCGTCGCCAGGTCGTAGCTGAAGTGGCAGGGGGTGGAATAGACCTTCTGCCCATTGGTGTAGAGGCCACCGAACATGTCAATCCTGTCTCCTCGCCGGGCAAAGGCAGCCAGGTACTTGGGCGGGGGCACGTTACCTCGGGTGTTAAGCGGGCGCCATTCCCCCTTCACCAGGTCGTAGGCCAGGGACACCGGCCCCAGGATGACCGCCGTGCAAGGGCTCTCGCAGGACACGGTCGCGTACGCCCCCCAGAAGTCCTCCGGGGCGTCCGGCCTCTGGGTCCAGGCGTTGGACTCCAGATGGTAACCCCACAGGTCCCGGCGGGGCTTCCCGTCGTTTCCCACGCCTCCGGCGATGTACAAGGTCCCCTCGTAATAGAAGGCAACGTGAAATCTCCGCGGCGGTGGAGCGTTCCCCACCCTCACTTGCCGCCACTCTCCGGTGTCTATATCCAAGATCCACAGGTCATTCAGCACTCCGGACTCCCCTACGCCGCCGTACAGGGCAACCTCGTGGTGCGAGACCTGGGTCAGGCTGGCCCCCAGCCGCGCCGGGGGCGAGTTCGTTGTGCGCAATTGCATCCATTTGTCGTTCCAGAAACCAACAATGGTATTCTGCAAGTCCCCACGGTAGTCCTCACCGCCATACACGATCACCCGACCGTCATCCAGGACGACGACGCTGGTGCCGTACTTTGCCCTTGGACTGTCGGGCGCGGGTATCCCGTTCCAGCTCTCGGGATATCCCACAACTGCCAGCGTAACAAGCGCTGCTGCAACTCCGCACACCACCGCGAACCGCCGCACCATCATGATCACCTCCTGCGGTACGGAATCTCTAGGGATGGATCCCCTTTTCCGCCAATGGTGACTTCATGCTAGGACTTATTGTTCTCCTCTGTCAAAGACGGGCGTTTCTCTCATTTGCGAATCGACCGATTCTTCTCTAAACTCATTCCCACTTGGACAACCGCAAATCGAGGAGGAGAGGAATGGAGAAAGATTATCGGGTGATCGCGGAGTGGAAGTACGAGCCAGCACCGGTCGAGCGTGGCTACACCGGGAAGACGCTGTACGTGAACATCGGTGACGGAACGATCGAAGCCCGACCGGTCACCGACGACATGAAGGAGAAGTTCGTCGGCGGGCGCGGCTTCGGGCTGTGGCGGCTGTGGCACGCGGTGAACGACGACACGAAATGGAACGATCCTGAGAACGAGATCGTGATCGGGGCCGGGCCGATCGGGGGGATCACGACGTACCCGGGAGCGGGTAAGTCGCTCGTCGTCAGCCTCTCACCGACAACCGGGGCGGTGATCGACTCCAACGTCGGCGGCTACTTCGGCCCGTACCTGAAGTTCTCCGGCTGGGACTCCCTCGAGATCCAGGGTAAATCCGACAAGGACGTGATCGTGTTCATCGACGGGGACGCCGGCATTGTCCAGATCCTCGAGTCCCCGGAGGAGGACCTGAACACCCACGTCATCTCCGAGCGGCTTCTTCATGCCTTCGCCGATTCGCAGTCCCCGAAGGACCTCCTCGCGGTCTCCACCGTCTCCTCCGGACGAGGAGCGGAGCACACCCGCATCGGCTGCCTCAACTTCAGCTTCTTCGACATGAAGCGGAAAAAAGTGAGGGTGAAGCAGGCCGGCCGCGGCGGGATCGGGACGGTGTTCCGCGACAAGAAACTCGCTGCCCTCGTGGTGAAGAAGCACGGGATCAGCGGAGAGTCGAACCATCCCGCCGATCCCGAGCGGGTGCGCAAGGCCGGCGAGCGGATCAATAAGGAGATCCTCGAGCTCGACTCATCGCAGAACGACATGCGCCACGTCGGGACTTCCCACTTGGTCGAGATCATGAACGAATACGACCTCCTCCCGGTAAAGAACTACAAATTCGGCTCCCACCCCGATGCACACAAGATCGACTCCTCGGTCTGGCGGACCCGGTTCACTCAAGGGATGCCGGATGGCTGCTGGCTCGGGTGCACGATGTCCTGCTCGCACGCGGTCGACGACTTCGAGCTTCGGACCGGGCCGTACAAGGGGATGAAGGTGCTGGTCGACGGGCCGGAGTACGAGACCGCGGCAGGAAGTGCGAACATGGGGATCTTCGATCCCGACTTCGTGCTCGAGATGAACTTCTACTGCGACACCTACGGGATCGACACGATCTCGTTCACCACCGGGACGGCGTTCGTGATGGAGTGCTACGAGGCCGGGATCCTGAACAAGGAGCGGACCGGTGGGCTCGAACTCAATTTCGGAAACGCCGAGGCCGCGCTCGAACTCCTCCACCAGATGGCGCGCGGCGAGGGGTTCGGCGTGATCGCCGGGCAGGGGATCCGGCGGATGAAGGAGCACTTCGTGCGGGAGTTCGGCGCCGATCGGAAGTTCCTCGACGACATCGGGATGGAGTGCAAGGGGATGGAGTACTCCGAGTACGTGACCAAGGAGTCGCTCGCCATGCAGGGCGGCTACGGCCTTGCGCTCAAGGGGCCGCAGCACGACGAGGCGTGGCTGATCTTCATGGACATGGTGAACAACCAGATCCCGACGTTCGAGGACAAGGCCGAGGCCCTCCACTACTTCCCGATGTGGCGCACCTGGTTCGGGCTCGTCGGGATGTGCAAGCTCCCGTGGAACGACATCGAGCCGGCTGACAACCAGAAGCGATTCTCCGGGATCGAAGCGGCGAAGGTGCCGGATCACGTGAAAAACTACTGTGATCTCTTCAGTGGGATCACCGGCGTCGAGGTCACTCCGGACGATCTGATCCTCCAGTCCGAGCGCGCCTACAACTTCCAGCGCGTGTTCAACCTCCGTCTCGGCTACGGGACGCGGGAGCACGATAGGATCCCGTACCGCTCCGCCGGACCGGTCACCGAGGAGGAGTACGAATCGCGCGCCGAGCGCTACGACAAGCAGCTGAAAGAGCAGGTGGGGATCGACCCGACCGGGATGACGACGGCCGAGAAGCTCCAGGCGCTGCGCAAGTTCCGCGAGGAGCAGTATGAGAAGCTGTGCGACGCAGCGTACGCCCGCCGCGGCTGGACCAAGGACGGTGTCCCGACGATCGCGACACTGAAGCGCCTCGGAATCGACTATCCTGAGGTTGTAAAGGTCGTCGAGCCGTATCAGTGAAGCGGATTGGGATCCTCGGCGGGGTCAGCCCGGAGTCGACAGTCAGCTACTACTTGCGCATTACGCGCGAGTACACCCGCCGGTTCGGAGACTACGGTTATCCCGAGATCCTGATCCACAGCGTCTCGTTTCAGCGGTTTGTCGATTGGCAACAAACCGGGAATTGGGATGCAATGGCTCGGGCGATGACCCGGATATTTCACACCCTGCACACCGCTGGAGCGCAGATCGGGCTGATCGCGGCGAATACACTCCACCGCGTATTCGACGAGGTCGAACGGGAATCCCCGCTTCCCTTGATCCATATCGTCGATCCGACTGCGGCCGCAATCAAGGAGGCAGGGCTATCCCGCGTCGGCCTCCTCGGCACCCGCTACACGATGGAGGGGAAGTTCTACCAGGACCGCCTTGCATCGCACGGGATCAAGTCGATCGTCCCGGAGGAAGACGAACGGGCCGAACTCCATCGGATCATCTACGACGAGCTGACCCGCGGGATCTTGAACGACGGGGCAAAGCGATTCTGCCTATCAGTAATAGAAAGACTGATCTCCCGCGGCGCGGAGGGGATCATCCTCGGCTGCACCGAGATCCCGCTTCTGATCAGGCAGGATGACGTTCCCGTCCCCGTCTTCGACACCGCTGCCCTCCACGCCGATGCCGCTCTGCGGGAAGCGATAAACTGGAACAACTAACGATAAGCGTATATACTGATTTTTATGGGGAGATCGGGGTCGATCTGGCGTAACCGAAACTTTATCCTGGTGTGGGGCGGGCAGAGTGTATCGCTCTTCGGAAGCCAACTCACCTATATCGCGTTGCTGTGGTGGGTGTTGGAAAAGACCGGGTCGGCGGCGGTGCTGGCGAACGTTGCCATCGCCACTGCTCTCCCCAGTGTCTTCATCGGCCCGATCGCCGGTGCGGTGATCGACCGGATCGACCGGCGCCGGGTGATGATCGGGATGAACCTGGCAAACGGACTGATCATCGGGACGGCAGCGACCCTTCTCGTCCTCGGGCGTCTGGAGCTGTGGGAGGTCTACCTGTTCTCCCTGTTGCGGGCAACCGCCACCCTCTTTCATCAACCGGCACTGCAGGCATCGATCCCCAATCTGGTGCCGGCCGATCAATTGACGCGTGCCAACTCCCTCTACCAAATCGCGGCAAGCAGCGCCGGGATCGCCGGCCCGGCGATCGGAGGGGTCTTGGTCGGATTCTGCGGGAGCGGCGCGACGATGTGGATCGACGCGGCCACCTTTCTCCTCGCCGGTGTCTCCCTCCTGTTCGCTTCCTTCCCCTCCCCACATTCTGCGCTTCCAGCCGGGATCAGGCCGATGATCGCCGATATCGGCGAAGGCATCCGGTTCATATTCCGGAGACACACCCTGCTCTACATCATCTTCCTGTTCGGGGTGGTCAACTTCTTCCTCGCCCCGATGAACGTGTTGCTTCCGGTCATGGCCAAGGACGTGCTGCACGCTGGCGCCAAGGGGTTCGGGCTCTTGGCGACGGCAATCTCGGTGGGGATGCTGGTAGGGGGGCTACTGACCGCGTCGGTGAAGCGGGTCTCCCGACCCGGGCTCGGGATCATCTGGGGGGTCGTGACCATCGGCGGAGCGCTGTTGCTCTTCAGTCTCTCCCGCCACATGATCCTGTCGATGGGGACGTTGGTCATCGTGGGAGCGGCGGCGGCGCTGACCAACGTCCTCAGCGTCGTCATATTTCAGACCCACGCCCCGAACGAGATGCAGGGACGGGTGTTCGCCGCCGACCAGGCCGTATCGAGCAGTCTGGAACCCATCGCTCTCGCCACTATCGGCGGCCTCCTCACCCTGTTCACTGCTCCGCTTCTCATTCTCGCCGGTGGTGTCGCCGTGGGGATCGCAGGCCTGAGCGGTTATTTTATTCCCGGGATGCGAAAGCTATAGGCAACCGCGGCGCGGAATGATCATCCGCGCCGCGTCCTCCCGATCACAGTGCGTTGATCTCTCCGGGTACCTTGGGAAACAGCCGCGCCTCCTTGATGTGGTCGAGGCCACATATGTACCGCGTGAGTCGCTCGATCCCGATCCCGAACCCGGCCGACGCCGGGAGCCCCTCTTCGGCGAACCTCAAGTACTCGGCGAACCTGTCGGGTGAAATACCGTCCTGCTCCAGTCGGCGGAGAATGCGGGGGAAGGTGTGCTCCCGCTCCCCACCGGATAGGGCCTCCCCGTATCCCTCGGGATAGATGAGGTCCATGTCGAGGAGGATCCCCGGCCGGTCCGGATCCTCGCGGTCGTAGAACTCCCGTACCTCACGGGGGAAGTCAATCAGCCACGCCGGGGCGGAGAGGGACGCCGACAGCGGCTCATCATAGTGCTCCCCGAATCGCTTCACTGCATCTTGATAGGCGATCCGGGCAAACGGCGCTCGTGGGACCTCCAGCTCGCGACCGAGGGATTCGAGCTCCGCCGCGCAATTATCCCGGACGGCCTTCACCACTGCGATGAACAACCCTTCCCCGATCTCCATGATTTCGTCCCGGGTCGCGTCCCGTACCTCGAGGTCGAGCTGGACGAACTCGGCCAGGTAGCGGCGCAGCGGCGCCCGCTCCTCCGGCTCCATCCGCACGTTCGGAGAGAACGCAAAGATGCGGGGGACGGTGCGGAGCGCGATCTGTTTGTGGAGGATCATGCTCTTGGTCAGGGTGTACGGCCGGCCGTAGTAGTCCACCACCCCGTCGTATGTCTCGTGGTGCAGGGGATCGGTCACCGGCGACAGGATCACCGGGAGGATCTCGATAAACCCCTGCTTGCGGAGGTACTCCCCCGCCGCCCGCACGATCTCACTCTTCACCTGCAACACGGTCGCCAATTTTTTATCGACAGCAACAGTCATTATAAACCTCCTTAAATTTTAACTTAATCAATAATAGGCAAAGCTATAGTCAGCATTCAGCTGAAAGAAAATATAGACTAAAGTGGTCGATTAATTATTCGCCCCGCAGGGGGCATTATTGCAGGTGAGGGGGTGGTTATTATTGAGATAGAGCTCCGGAAGGAGGATCGTCGTCGGTCGTTGTAGCTTCTTCATCTCTACCACCCCTTTTTCTCGTGATGCTTCAGCCTAGCACAATCAGGCGGCGGTGTCAAGAAAATTGTCACAACACGAACCACGCCACTGCCAGGTCGGCAAGGAAGGCGATTCCGACCGGGATCGCCATCTGGCGGAGGAATTGAGGCATCGTGGTCTTGAAGTACGCAAGGGACACGGAGACGCACGGGTGGATCGGGGTGATCAGGTACCCGAGATAGATCGCAAAGTAGGTTACTCCAAACACCGGGCCGGAGACCGCAGCATGGGTGGTGAGGTAGATCGGAATGACGACCGAGATCGGGGCCTGGATCCTCCCGGTGATGAGCCCGAGCAGGAACCCGATCGCCACGCAGAGGGCCACCGGGGGAAGTGAAAGCCCGGCGATCTTCTCCGGGGCGCCCGAAGCCGCAAAAACGTTCAGGAAGAAGAACATGGAGAAGATGATCCCGGCGTAGTAATGAGGGCGCATCCTCCGATAGATCGCGGCCAGGTCCTTCCACCCGCTTTTGGCGAACCACACCCCGAGCCCAAGGCTGACCGCCACCCCGACGGCTGTCCCGATCTCCGGGTAGGGAAGGGGAAGCGTCTTCTTCAGGACGAGGTCGATCGCCGGGGCGGCGAGGATGATCCCGAGCGGAACAGCCAGCTCGCGGCCGGAGAACCGCTCGTTGTAACTCGCCCTCCCGTGCGCTTTTCGCAGGAGGAACAGGTATCCGAGCCCAATCACCAAAAAGAACGCAGGAAGGAGGTAGAGGATTGCGGTGTACAAATCCAACCCTGAGATCTTCGCCGAGGCGATGAGCGAAGTACCGAGAGGATAGGCGAGCAGAAACGCGTGTCTGAACCACACGTTCGCTGCCGCCTTCACGTCCGGGGAAACATTTGGAGCGCCCCGTTCGAGAAGCGGGGCGGAGAGAAGCGCCCCGCCGGGCATGGGGAGCATCCCCAGGAGGGCGGGAGCCAATGCGAGGAACGGGCGTACTCCGATCCGCAGGTTCCCCACCAGCTGGTCGATTCCGCCGCTCTCCTCGAGGACCCCACCGATCATCGGGATCAATCCGACGACGAGCGCGAGAAGAAGCACAGAAGGATCACCGAACGTGTGCAGGAGTGCCGTCCCGATCCCGGCCGGAGAAAGGGTGAATGCCCCGAGAATGAGCGCAGAGATCCCCATCCCGAGCGGGAGGCTGTAGCGAGAGAAAACGATGAGCGCAACGAGTGCGAGAGAGACCCCGATCCATACCATCATTGGTCCGGATAGTTTACCCGATCCATCGATCCCGCTCGTAATGCCCCAAAATTTAAGTTACCCATCCTCTATGCAAACGAAAAGCCCTTCTCGAACAGGGATACACAGGCGTCGACCACGTCCGGGTCGTACAGCCTCCCTCGCTTCGCCTTGATCTCATCGCAGGCGGCCTCGATCCCGAGGGCGGGCCTGTAGGGCCGGTGCGAGCTCATCGCCTCGACGACATCGGCGACAGCGATGATCCGCGCCTCGAGAAGGATCTCATCGCCTTTCAGGCCGTTCGGATATCCCGAGCCGTCAAGCCGCTCGTGGTGCTGGAGGACAATCTCGGCGAGCGGCCAAGGGAAGTCGATCTCCTTGAGGATGTCGTAGGCTTGTTGCGGATGGAACTTGATCAGGGCGAACTCCGTATCCGTCAACGCCGCCGGTTTGGCGAGAATCTCGGCGGGCACGGCGAGCTTCCCGATGTCGTGAACAAGGGCAGCGTAGCGGGTCGCCTCGACCTTCTCGGTAGGAAGTCCCATCTCCTCAGCAATCGCGACCGCCAGCTCCGCCACCCGCCGCTGGTGCCCGGCGGTGTAGGGATCCCGCAGCTCGATCGCCGCCCCCAACGCCTCGACGATCCCCTCCAGTGTCCTTTCCAGCTTTTCGTAACTATCCTTTAGGGCCTTCTCCGCTGCCATCCGCTCGGTGATATCGCGGATAATCGCGGTGGAGAACATCTCATCCCCGTCCTTCCAAACAGCGTAGGAGATCTCAGCCGGAAACTCGCTCCCATCCTTCCGTAGCCCGGTTTGGATCATCCGCCCTATTGTGCCCGGGACCTCTCCCGTCTTCCGCAGTTGTTCCATCCGCTCCAAGAAGTTCTTCCGGAAGCGTTCCGGCATGAGCAGGGCGATGGAGCGGCCGACTATCTCCTCGGCGGTGTACCCGAAGATCTCCTGCGCGGCCTTGTTCCAGAAGACGACCTTCCCTTCGCCGTCCCCGATGATGATGGCGTCAGCCGCAGACTCGGCCACGAAGCGGAATTGCTCTTCCGACTCCTGCAGGGATGCTTCGAGCCTCTTACGAACGGTGATGTCGGTGTAATGCTCCACCCGCCCCCCGGCGTAGCGCCCGGAGCGGATCGGCTGGCTCCAGTGGTTGAGCCAGCGCTCCTCCCGTCCCGGGCCGGGCAGCACGTGACACTCGAAGTGCTGGACATAGGTGTTGTCCTCATACGAAGATAGGACCTTCTCGGCAAAGCCGTCCGGATCCTCAAATATGTCCTTGATCCGGGTGCGGATCAGCTCCCGCTTGTCCCTGCCGAGCACCTCCTCCCGCCGCAGGCCGAAGTAGCGCTCCAAGGCACGGTTTATCCAGACGACCTTGAAGTCAGAATCGAGGATGAAGACCCCCACCGAGGAGCTGTCCAGCACGTCCTCGATCAGCGAGCGATACTTCGCCTCGCTCTCCTTTAACTTCTCCTCCGCATGCATCAGATCGGTGATATCGAGGAGCTGGGCGATCGTCCTCACCCGCCCTGTGGAATCACGGATAACGGTGGAGCTGATTCCCACCCGTCTCTTTTCCCCGTCCTTCCGCACCACATTGAACTCGTAGCGGGACGGGACCTTCTCCCCGCGCTGGCGGCGGCGGTAGCGCTCGGTGGCAAGGTCGCGGGATTCTTCATCGAGAAACTCGCGAAAATCGTGGCCAAGGATCTCCTCGCAACCGCGACCGAGGATGCGGCAGAGCTCATCGTTCACATAGATAAAACGATATGCCTCGTCGATAACGAGGATCCCGGCGTGCGAGTTCTCGACGATTGATCGGTAGAGCTCCTCCGACTCGCGCCGCGCCTCATCCGCCTCGATGGCGTGGAGGGCGAACGAGACATCCCGGGCGAGCCCGCGAAGGAGCTCCTGCTCCTCCCTTATCGCGGCGTACTCCCGCGGAACGCTCACCGAGACCACCCCGTAGACCTTTCCTCCGTATTCCAACCGAGCGGTCAATTCCCGCTGCTCAGAGGCCTTCCCCAGAAGCGGACAGTCGTTGCACTCGGATGCCGGATTCCCGATCATCACCACGCCCGACCGTTCGCGCGCACGGCGGACGCACTCCGGTAGTTCCCCGTTTCTTAGCATCTTTTCGAGAGAAGCAGCCTCGTCGTCCAAACCGGCATGGAAGAACGCGGTCAAGCCTCCGTTCCCATCGAGGAGCGCGATCCAGGCGCTGTGGTAGCCCCGGGTCTCGATGAGCAGTTCACAGGTTCCCTGCAGCAGGCGGGCGCGGTCCTTCTCCTGGGTGATAAGCTGGTTGACGGCGCGGATGGCGCGGAGCGTTTGATTCAAGTGCGCAAGCTGATCCCGTATCCGTATCTCATCGGTGATCTCGGTGGCAAACCCGGAGATCCCGATGATCCTCCCGGATTTATCCCGCAGCGGGACCTTGGTGGATACGAACACCCGCTCCTTCCCGCCGATGGTCAATCGGTCCGCACTGCTCAGCGGCCTTTCCGTCTCAACGACCGTCGCATCCCCGGCCCGCAGCCGGGCTGCCTCTTCCTTCGGGAAGAGTTCCTCATCCCTCTTTCCGATGATCTCTTTCAGCGGGAGGTTGACCAGACGGGAGAACGCAGGGTTGGCCAGGACGTAGCGGCCATCCAGGTCCTTGGCGAATATGATCCCTTCCGCGGCCTCGAGCACGGCTTGCAATAGATCCCCGGATCCCCTCAACTCCGCCATCTCCCGTAAGCGTTCCGCCTCATCCGAGGATCGATCGTTCGTTGCTTCGTGCACTGCCATGTTCTCTCCTCGTTGACTTGCTGTGCCGCGGCCGAGCGTTTACTTACATAGCATTTTAACATATTTAGGGCATGAATTCAAGAAGCAGCGTCCTTATCAGGATTTTCTTTAAGCTAGCAATTGATGTTTCAGCTTGCCATACGAAGGAGCGGGGAGTCGCCTTCCCCCTTAAACCGCTCCTTGATGGCGAGGATCTCATCCGTTACAGCAAAGAAGGCATCGACCACCGCCGGATCGAAGTGAGTTCCCCGTCCTTCCCGGATGATCGAAAACGACTTTTCAAGCGGGAACGGCTCCTTGTACGGCCGCTTTGAAGTGAGGGCGTCGAACACATCGGCGATCGCGGTGATCCGCCCGGCGATCGGGATGTCCTCGCCGGTTAACCCGTTGGGATAGCCGCTCCCATCCCATTTCTCGTGGTGGGTGAGGGCGATCACCTCGGCCAGCTTGATGAATCCGGCCTCGGAACCGGACAGGATCTTTCCTCCGATCAGGGTGTGCTGTTTCATCACCTTCCATTCATCCGGATCGAGCTTTCCCGGCTTGAGCAGGATGCGGTCGGGGATCCCGATCTTGCCGACGTCATGCATTGGAGCAGCATAGAGGATCGATTCCGCTTCGTCTTCGGGAAGGCCGAGCTCGCGGGCGACGGTGGCGGCGTAGTGACTCATCCGCATGATGTGGGTTCCGGTATCCTCGTCCTTGTATTCAGCGGCGCGGGCGAGACGATAGATCGTCTCCAGTGAGGATTCCTTGACCTTCTCGAACGCCTGCTGCAGTTCCTCGGTCCTCTTGGCGACCTCGGCCTCCAGTTCCTGTTGGTAGTTGCGCATGTGGTCGTTGTACGCCTTCACCTTGAGGAGCGACTGCACCCGCGCACGAAGCACCGTCTTGTCCACCGGCTTGGTGAGGAAGTCGTCCGCCCCCGCTTCAAGGGCTTTGACACGATCCTCGACGTCGTGCAGCGCCGTCACCATGAC
>JAGGSO010000129.1 GCA_021159055.1 Candidatus Bipolaricaulota bacterium
CCATAACAATTGACCCGCTGCAGCCCGTATCAGGTGCGCAGTGTGACATAACATTCGATCCTTCAGTTATTACAGCAGTGGGCGTTGATGATGGTGGAATGTTTGATCTGTGGTTTAATGGCACCTTGGATATAAATAACACTGATGGCACAATAAGGAATATAGTTGCCTCCAATCTGGGAACCACTACCTCTGAGAAAGGAACATTTGCCATCATTCATTTCAAAACAAATGATGTGAGCGGTACCTCACCAATTGGCCTATTAAACGTAGTGGTATCTGATAGTTTGGGTAGTCCATTGCCGATCATTCTGGGCAACGGAAGCATTGAGGTTGATTCAATACCACCGGCCCTTTCATACTCTCTTACAGGAACAGCAGGAAGCAACAACTGGTATACCTCCAATGTTGCTGTCACACTCAACGCAACAGATGAAAACGGCATTGCAGAAATGAAATATAGGATAGATGACGGAGTATGGCAGGATTACACAACTCCATTTACAATAAGCACAGATGGATCACACACAGTCCAATTCTATGCAATTGACAATGCAGGAAACAACAATTCAACATCCTTCAATGTAAATATAGATAGAGAGGTACCGGTTCTGTCTCATAGCCTTTCAGGAACAGCAGGAAACAACAACTGGTATACCTCCAATGTTGATGTCACGCTCACAGCAACAGATGCATCATCGGGCATAGATGCAATAAAATACACGATAAATGGTGGTGGAGCAGAGCAGGAATATACTGCACCATTCACCATATCATCAAACGGTCAGTACACCATAGATTTCTATGCAATTGACAACGCAGGAAATACCGCATCTGAGCAGTCATTCTCCGTAAAAATAGACTCGACAAGCCCGGTATCATCAGTATCTATCTCAGGAACAAAAGAAGGAAATGTTTACACAACAGATGTTACAGTATCCATCTCAAGAACTGACTCAATGTCAGGCATTGCATATACAAAATACAGGGTAAATGGGGGAACATGGACAACATATACTGCACCATTCACATTGAGTACAGATGGCACATATACCGTCGATTATTACTCTGCCGACAATGCTGGAAATACAGAATCAACAAAAACAGCCACATTCGAAATTCTCAAAAACAATCCGCCAACTGAAGATTTTTTATAAAAACCAGAAAATCAAAAAAGAGTTAAT
>JAGGSO010000130.1 GCA_021159055.1 Candidatus Bipolaricaulota bacterium
GTTGCAGGGAATGGGGTAGCGATCTCGCCGTCGGTGCGGGAAGTAAACGAAGAGCATGGTGCCAAGACCTCTCTCCAGGCCCTGTAATGCCCTTTAAACGGCAACTTAAATTTACAACTGGAGTAGAAGATGGGTTATATGCTCGGCGCAAAAGGTCTGTAATTTATCGGAGTCCTCGCCTATTTTCCTTTGCGACCGCGATTTAATATAATTACCCGTGATGGCGAAGAGACGAAAGCAACAAAGTCGAAGAAAGCAAGCTCCCGCGTTACCGCGGTTTAATATCACCGTTGACCGGGTGTTCGTGTATGCGATCGCCGCGGTCGTGTTCATCATTCCCCTCTTTATCTGGCCCGGCGAGACGGAGTACGGTTACGGAAAGACGATTATCATGTTCCTTGTTGTCTCGGCTCTCCTTGTTGCCTGGGCGATTCGAAGCGCCATTAAAGGAGAGTGGAGGATCCGGCTTCCGTGGCTTGTGTACCCGGCGGGATTCCTCCTCCTCGTCGGCCTCCTTTCGATGATCAACGCGGTCAACGGCCGTGTCGTGGTCCAAAGCCTCGCTGTCTTTCTGTATTTTCTCCTCTTCTACCTGATTGTGGCAAATGCGGTCAAGGAGAAGCGGGACGTCACCGTCATCCTTTACGCCCTCCTCATTTCCTCATTCCTCGCCTCTTTGTACGGGCTCCTCCAGTACCTGGGGGTGATGCGCGGTGCGACCGGCGGACACGGTTTGGGCGAGATCATCTCCACGATGGGAAACCGCAACTACCTCGGGGGCTTCCTCGCCTACCTCCTCTTCCCCACGGTGATCCTCGTCGTACGCCTGCGTTCGCGGATCCTGCGGGCGATCGCGATCCCGCTCATCTCGTTCAACTTCGGGATGGCGATGCTCGTGAACCAGACCGGGATTCGCGTCGCGCTCATCGTCGCCGCGATCGGGGTGATCATCGGATGGGCGATCTTCCGCCCGGTGGAGCCACTGCGCCGCAACCGCGCCTGGCTGATCGCCCTTCTCATTGTGCTTGCGTTCACCTTCCTTGTCGAGGCCCCGTCCGGCCCGCTCAACTCGGTCGTCGGGCTCTCCGCCACCAAGGGCTCGTCCTGGATCGGCCGGCTGTGGGCCGCGAACGCGGGAAAGACGCGAGCCTGGGACTGGTGGGTCGGCTACGAGATGTTCAGGGACCATCCCCTCCTCGGGGTCGGGCTGGGGAACTACAAGCTCAACTTCATCCCGTACAAGGCGAAGTTCCTCGCCACCCCCCAGGGGAAGAATTACAACTTCTACATCCCCCGCGCCGCCCAGGCGCACAACGAGTACGTGCAGTTGCTCGCGGAGCTCGGGATCCTCGGAATCATCGGATTGGTCGGGTTGATCGGGATGATCGCCTATTCCCTTTGGACCATTCTATCCCGCAACCGCGACGAGGCCGACCGGTTCGACCTTCTCTTGCTGACCGGCGGGGTGATCACCTTCCTCATCCACGGGTTGGTGAGCTTTCCCGCTCACCTCCCCGCCTCGAGCCTCGCTCTTGTCACCATCCTTGGGATTGCGACCTCGCGCGCCTACGGCGACGCGGTGCAAACGACCGTCGTGCTCAGGCGGAACCCGCTTCGCGCGACGGCGGTCGTCGCGGTCGCGTTCGCTCTCATGGTTTCGGTGATCGCGGTGGGTGACTATTCCGCCGATTTCCTGTTCCAGGCCGGGCTGCGGCAACTGCAGCTTGGGCAGACGAACCTCGCGATCGAGACGCTCAACCGGAGCATCGCGCTCGACTTCTGCCCCCGCCAGGCGTACTACTACCGGGCGATGGGAGAGCTGCAGCAGGGGAAGTACAAGGACGCCCTTGCTGACCTCGAGCGCTGCCGCACCCGGTTCGTCACCGAGCAGGTGTACCTGAACATCGCCAACATCGCGGTCAACCTCGGCGATACGAAGACGGCCAAGGAAAACGTCGCCCTCCTTCTTGCCACCCATCCGGACAAGGATACGGTACGGCAGGCACATTATCTCGAGGGGATCATCGCCATCCGGGAGAAGGACTATCAGAAAGCCCGCGATATCCTGAACGCATTGCTGAAGGAGAGCCCCGATTTCGAGCGGGCGTACATCGCACGCGGTGATCTGTACCGGATCCAGGGATACACAGAAACAGCGCGGAAGGATTACGAGAAGGCCCTCGCCCTGATCGAGAAGAAGCTCTCCCAGACTCAGAAGAAACTCTCCTCTACCACCCGGTTCACGGCGGAGGAGTACAGCCGGCTGCGCAGCGAGATCAACCTGTTGCAGCAGGAGAAGAAAGCGGTGGAGGCGAGCCTCTCCCGCCTGCCGTGATCGGTTGCGTACCCTTCCCCTCAGTGGTATAGTAGGAGCGTCAGGGGAGCCCGTGCTTGGGCTGAGAGGAGGTACGACCTCGACCCTTCGAACCTGATCTGGGTAATGCCAGCGTAGGGACGTCCAATCATCCCGCGGCCCAGAGGACGCGAACGGGTCGGAACAAGGATGCGGGAATCCGAGATCATCGCGCTGATCCGGGAACGGATCGCGGCAGCAGGGGATGATGCCGCTGTCCTTCCGTTTCGGGATACCAACTTGGTCCTCACCACCGATATGCTCCACCGCCGCACCGACTTCCCGGCCGGGGCGAGCCCGTACGTAATCGGCTGGAGGGCGGTCGCGGTCTCCCTGTCCGACTTGGCGGCGATGGGAGCGCGGCCGCTCGGGGTGCTCCTCGCCCTTGGGGACCCGGACCTCGAATCCGGATTGGTGAACGGGATCCTGCACGGGGCGATCGCCTGCTGCGCGAGCGCAGGGACGACCCTCGTCGGTGGGGACACCGACCGCCATCAGGAGCTGACCCTGGTGAGCTCCGCCGTCGGGGAAGCGGCGCGGCCGGTCCGACGGCGCGGAGCGCGGGTCGGGGACGCGGTATGTGTCACCGGCGATCTCGGTCGCACCCAGGCCGCTCTGCGGC
>JAGGSO010000131.1 GCA_021159055.1 Candidatus Bipolaricaulota bacterium
GATGAAGGGGTGGATTATGCTCATGTTATTCGTCGGATTGATCGGGGCGGGACTGTGGAATGAGAGTAAGCTCCCACAGGCGCGCCTGCCAGAGCTCTCGGACACGGACAAACGGTTCCTCTTGAGCCTAGCACGACGCCAGTTGGAATCGGTGATCACCACCGGGAGGGGGATCACTGTCGATCGGGGGTCAATCCCGGAGAACGTGCAGGTCCCGGCGGCTTGTTTCGTCACTCTGAACGAGGACGGGATGTTGCGGGGATGCATACTCGATTCGTTCACCCCGCACGAGCCGATGTACAAAAACGTGATGCGCAACGTGGTCCTGGCCGCGACGAGCGATCCCCGATTTCCGCCGGTGCGGCCGGCGGAGCTTCCCAAGATCGAGATAGAGATAAGCGTGCTCGATCGGCCGAAACCGCTCTCTTTCTCCGGACCGGATGACCTTCTGCGAAAACTGCATCCCGGGGTGGACGGGGTGATCCTCAAGACGCGTACCGGGTCATCGACCTACCTCCCGCAGGTGTGGGAGACCTTCCCCGATCCGGTTGACTTCCTCTCCAGCCTGTGCGAGAAGCAGGGAGCTGATCCCAACTGCTGGAGGAGCGATCCCCCTCCTACGGTGGAGATTTACCATGTGATCCACTTTTCGGAAAGTGATCTGGGGGATGAGCGCTGAACCCGTTTACGCGGATTCCGTTCGCTTCGAGAACTGGCAGTTCACGGTAATGTCATCGCGGGCCGGGGTACGGTTGATCGACCTGCACGGCATGTCCCCAGCTGTGCTCGCCTCCCGGCTTAAGGCTCGGCTTGCCCACGGAGGGAACCGGGATGCCGTGGCCCAGCTTTTCGAATATTTCTCCGGGTCCAGGAGGCAATTTGACCTTCCGCTCGATCTACGCGGGACCGCGTTTCAGCTTGCGGTGTGGGAGAAATTGTTGGGGGTGCCGTACGGCGAGACGATCTCTTACGGCGAATTGGCGCTCGAAATCGGAAAACCGACGGCAGCCCGAGCGGTTGGCGCGGCGGTCGGCGCAAACCCGATTCCGATCATCGTCCCGTGCCACCGCGTGATCGGCAAAACCGGGGGGCTCGTCGGGTTCGGGGGTGGGCTCGATCTGAAGCGCCGGCTCCTTGCCCTCGAGGGAGTGATCCTGGATTAGTCGTCAAGGTTGTGGGCGATGAGCTCCGGAGTGTCGGGCTCTACGTGCACGAGGACGTTCACCGGATACCGGTAGGCGCGCTTGATCGCGTCTTCTACCTGCATCGAGATGCGGTGCCCCTCGAGGACCGATAGCCTCGGGTCGACGAGGACGTGAAGGTCGACGAACACCTCCCGCCCCACGCGGCGGGTGCGCAGGTTGTGAAAGCTACGCACTCCTGGGATCTGGATGATCGCCTCCTCGATCTGTCGCCGTTCGGGCAGGGAGAGGCTCCCCTCGCTCAGTTCGTGCAACACATCCCCTATGGTGTGCGCCCCGGCAGCGATGACCATCAGCCCCACGACTATTCCAGCGATCTGATCGGCGTGCCCGAACCCGACCATTCCCCCGATCCCACCGAGTAGGACCGCCATCGAGGAGAGGGCGTCTGAGCGGTGGTGCCAGGCGTTGGCACGGAGCGCCGTACTGTTGGCGCGGGCAGCGGCCCGGAGGGTGAGACGAGCGATCCATTCCTTGGCCAGTATCGATCCGACAGCGATGATGATGACCGCGAATCCAGGATAAGAAGTGCGATGTGAGTACAGGGCTGCTCCCGCCTTCCCGGCGAGGTATGCTCCAACGATGATCAGGCCCGCGGCGACGACCCCACCCGCGATCGTCTCGTAACGCCCATGCCCGTAAGGATGAGATGAATCCGGTTTGCGCCTTCCCAGTTGGATCCCGCCGAGCACGACGAGGTCGGTGGCGAGATCGGAGCCGGAGTGCATTCCATCGGCGATCAGTCCGATCGATCCGGTGAGAATTCCTCCAAGGAGCTTTGCGGCAAGAAGGATGACGTTCACCAGGGTTCCGAGGAGGGTCACCCGCACCCCGGAATCGCTCACGGCTCGTCCGGGAAGATCGTTCATGCCCCCTCCCAAAATGAAAATCCAGGCGGCGTCCTACTCTCCCAGCCCCTCGCGAGGCTAGTACCATCGGCGCTGGAGGGCTTAACTTCCGTGTTCGGGATGGGTACGGGTGTTTCCCCTCCGCTATCAGCCACCTGGAATCTTCAAATCCTCTTCGGTCACGACAAGTGAACAGGGTGTGTGCCATACAAGCCTCGGCCGATTAGTACCGCTCGGCTGAACGCATTGCTGCGCTTACACCTGCGGCCTATCAACCTCCTAGTCTCGGAGGGGCCTGATGTGGAGACCTCGTCTTGGGGACGGCTTCGTGCTTAGATGCCTTCAGCGCTTATCCTAACTGAACTTGGCTACCCAGCGATGCTCCTGGCGGAACAACTGGTACACCATCGGTTCAGCTGTCCCGGTCCTCTCGTACTAGGGACAGTCCCCCTCAAGTCTCCTACGCCCACGGTGGATAGAGACCGACCTGTCTCACGACGGTCTGAACCCAGCTCGCGTACCCTTTTAA
>JAGGSO010000132.1 GCA_021159055.1 Candidatus Bipolaricaulota bacterium
ACCTAAGCGGGACCCAGATCACCGACGCAGGGCTCGTCCACCTAGAGAAGCTCACGAACTTGTGGTTCTTGCACCTAAGCGGGACCCAGATCACCGACGCAGGGCTCGTCCACTTGGAGAAGCTCACAAACTTGTTTTTCTTGGATCTAGCGAAGACCCAGGTCACCGACGCAGGGCTGAAGGCTTTAAGGCAACGCTTGCCCAATACCAGTGTATCCTGGTGACAATACGAGGTCTCCAACGCCCCCCTTAGCCCTTGCTCGGCTTGAGTTTGGTGAGCTTCCCTGCTTCCAGTGCCTCCCTCGCCATCTCGCGGAGGCGGAACTTTTGGATCTTGCCGGATTGGGTCATCGGGAACTCGTCGACGATCTCGACGTAGCGGGGGACCTTGAAGTTCGCGATCTTGCCAGCGCAGTAGTCGACGATCTCCTGCGGGTCGATCGAGACCCCCTCCCGCGGGATGATGTAGGCGATCGCCACCTCGCCCATTACATCGTCCGGCACCCCGACGACAGAGACGTTCTGCACCTTGGGATGGGTGAACAGGTACTCCTCGATCTCGGCCGGATAGACGTTGAACCCGCCGGTGATCAGCATGTCCTTCTTCCGCCCGACGATCCTGACGTACCCCTCCTCGTCCATCGTAGCAAGGTCGCCGGAGTAGAGCCACCCCTCGGAGTCTATCGCCTCGGCGGTCACCTCCGGCATCTTGTAGTAGCCCATCATCACGTTGTACCCGCGGCAGGCGAGCTCGCCCATCTCCCCGGGCGGAAGCGGGTTGTGATCGTCGTCGACGATCCGGACCTCGATCCCGGGAAGCGGCCGCCCGACCGTCTCCACCCGCCGTTCGAGCGAGTCGTCGAACCGGGTCATGGTGATGACGGGCGAGGCCTCGGTCAGGCCGTAGGCGATCGAGACGTTGCACCCGAGCTCCTCCATCGTCCCGCGCATCACCTCAACCGGGCACGGCGCTCCGGCCATGATCCCGGTGCGAAGCGACGATACGTCGTAGGATGAGCCGTCCTCCTTCCCCTTCCGGTACTCCTCGAGCTCGAGGACGAACATCGTCGGGACCCCGTAGAGGATCGTAACCTTCTCCTGTTCGACCAGCTCGAGCGCCTCCTTCGCTTTGAACACCGGCATCGGGACGATGCTCGCCCCCCAGGTGACAGCGCCGGTGATTCCCATGACGCAGCCGAAGCAGTGGAAGAACGGGACGGCGAGGAGGAAGACGTCCTTCTCGGTCGTGTGCAGGACCTCGGTCACCTGCTCGGCGTTCTTCGCGATGTTGTGGTGGGAGAGCATCGCCCCCTTCGGGTTTCCGGTCGTGCCCGAGGTGTAGAGGATGAACACGTTCTCCAACGGATCGCACGCCTGCTCCCGCGCCTCGAGCACCCCGTCCCCAAGGAGCTTTTCCCCCAGGTCCTCGACCGCGGCGAATTCGTGCATTCCCTCACCGGTCCTCCCGTGGACGATCACGTTCTTCAGGCCAGGAAGATCCTTTCGCACCTCATCGATCATCTTGAGGTAATCGATCCCGACGAACGAGTCGACCATGAACAGGGCGGTCGCCTCGGAGTTTCCCAGGATGTAGCTTACCTCGTGGGGCTTGTAGCGGGTGTTCATCGGGACGACTACCGCCCCGATCCGCGCGATCGCGAAGTAGGCGATCACCCACTCGGGAATGTTCGGCATCCACAGTCCGACCTTGTCCCCCTTCTCCACTCCGAGCTCGATCAGGCCGCGGGCGAGCCGGTCGACCCGGGCGTCGAGCTCGCGGTAGGTTATCGTCTCGCCCTGATAGCGGATCGCATGACGGTCGGGGAACCTCGCTGCGGTTTCGGACAGGACGGAGGATAGCGTTCTCATCTGCACACCCCTCAGTTTAATTTTCACTAAATTATCAGAAAACCGGGAACGGGCGCAACCTGGCACCGGGGATGGACTGCCCATAAAATGGTGGGGAAGGAGGGATCTATGCGGGCAGCGTTTGGAAGATATCTCGACGTCGACCTCAGTGCGGGAAGGATTCAGGAGTACGCGGTCCCGGCCCGGTGGTACGATCTCCACCTCGGGGGGAAGGGGATCGGAGCGCGGATTCTGCTTGCGGAGCTGACCGGGAAGGAGGATCCCCTCTCGCCGGAGAACATCCTCGTCTTCGCCACCGGTCCGTTTCAAGGGACCGGACTGATGGGGGCAGGGCGGCACGCGGTCCTCGCGCTATCCCCGAAGACCCGATCGGTCGCCGATTCCTACGTCGGCGGCTACTTCGGCCACGAGCTCGGCCGGAGCGGGTACGATGGGATCATCGTGCGGGGAAGGGCCGATACGCCGGTCTACATCTCCCTGATCGACGGGAAGGCCGAGATCCACCGTGCGGATGACCTGTGGGGAAAAGGGGTGGGGGAGACGGACCGGACCCTCCGCAATCGCCACCCCGGAGGCCGGGTCGCCGCGATCGGGATCGCCGGTGAGAACCTCGTGCAAATGGCGTGCATCATGCACGATGTAACCCGTTCCGCTGGCCGTCCCGGGCTCGGCGCGGTGATGGGATCGAAGAACCTGAAGGCGATCATCGTCCACGGGACGGAGGATAAACCGCTCCACGACCGGGCTAGGTTCCAGTCGGAGCGTACCGCCTACGTCCGCGCGATGTTCGACAAGGCGGCACGGGACTTCGGAGAGTACGGGACAGTTGGCGGACTCACCTGGCTCTCCGAGCACGGGATCCTCCCGACGAAGAACTTCCAGGAGGGGACGTTCGACCGGGCAGAGGAGATCGGGGGAGAACGCCTCCATGACACGATCCTCGTCGACCGCGAGACGTGCGCCGGGTGTCCGATCCGGTGCAAGCGGGTCGTGGCAGCGGAGTTCGCCGGGAGGAAGGTCGATCCCCTGTTCGGCGGGCCGGAGTACGAGACGACGGCCGCGTTCGGCTCCCTGTGCATGAACGACGACCTGCGCGTCATCGCTTTCGCCAATCAGCTGTGCAACGACTATGGGCTGGATACAATCTCGGCCGGAGTGGCGATCGCGTTCCTGATGGAGGCCTCGGAGAAGGGGTTGATCGAGGCCCGGATCCCGTGGGGGGACGGGGAGAAGATCATCGAGCTCGTGGAGAAGATCGCCCGACGCGAGGGGATCGGTGATCGGATCGCCGACGGCCTCGAAGGCTTCGCTTCCGAGCTCGGGGCCGATTTCGCGATGACGATAAAAGGGGTCGAGGTCCCGATGCACGAGCCGCGGGGGAAGCAGGCCCTCGGCCTGTCTTACGCTACGAGCCCGCGCGGGGCGACGCACATGGAGGGGATCCACGACACGATGCTCGAGATCGATTCCCCTACCCCGGAGCTCGGGATCGACCGGGCCTACGACCGGTTCACCCTCCTCGACAAGCCTGTGATCGGAAAGATCTACGAGGACCTGCGCTCGTTCGTGAACTCGCTCGTCCTGTGCGCGTTCACTGTCCATGAGACCGGTGATCGTTATAATTTTCCCCAGGTCAGATCCCTGCTCGCTGCGGCGACCGGGATCGAGCTGACACCGCAGGGGATGCTCGAAGTCGGGGAGCGGAACTACGCCCTGATGCGCCTGCACGCTGCCCGGGCCGGGTACACGACCGACCGGGACGGGCTGCCGCGGCGGTTCCACGCGCCGCTTCCCCGCGGGGCGAGCGCCGGTCGGCCGGTCGATCCGGACGAGTTGAAGAAGGCGATCGCCGACTACTACAAAGCCCGCGGCTACGACCGCTACGGCCCGACCGACGCGACACTGCGCCGGCTCGGTCTTGACGATCTCATCGGGGTGATCGAGCGGTGAGAGCGGTCTCGATCATCGGGCACAAGAATACGGGAAAGACGCGCCTGATCGAGGAGCTGATCCCGATCCTCCAGGCCCGCGGCTACCGGGTGGGGACGGTGAAGCACGCCCCCCACACCCTGATCCAGGAAGACCCGAACGCCGACTCGGCCCGCCACCGGGAGGCGGGAGCGGAGAGGACCCTCCTGATCGGGGAGGACGGAGCAGCGCTGTTCTTCGATCCGGCCGGAGATATCGCGGAGACGATCGAGCGGGCGTTCGCCGGGGTCGACCTCGTGTTGATCGAGGGGATGAAGCACGGACCGTTCCCCAAGCTCGAGGTCTTCCGTCCATCCCGCGCGCTGCGCACCGAGCCCCTCGCCGGGGAGATCGAGGTCATCGGAGTGATCACCGCTGCGCACGTCGCCCTCCCCGATGGGGTGGAGGTCCTATCCCCCCGCGATCCGGAGGGAATCGCCGACTTCATCGAGGAGCGGATCCTCTAGCAGGGGGGAGGAGTTTGTGGTACCCTTCTTCCCATGAAGACGCAATGCACAACCGCATCTCCTGGGGCCACGATAGTCATCGTCCCCCCCGGGATTCCGCGCCTCGAGACGGGCCGGCGCCTCGCCGCCGGACTGATCGGGGGCGAACCCGAGCGGATCGCGCGCGGGGCACATCCTGACCTGATCGAGCTTTCTCCGATGAAGGGGAAGGAGCGGATCGGGATCGAGCAGGTGCGGGAGGTGATCCGGGCCGGACAGTTCGCCCCGGTGGAGGGAGTGAGAAAGGTGTGCCTGATCCCGCGCGGAGAGGCCCTCACCCCCGAGGCGGAGAACGCCCTGCTCAAGGTGTTGGAGGAGCCGAGCCGCGATCTCTCGTTCCTCATCCTCGTCGGGGAGGCGCAGGACCTCCTCCCCACGATCCGCTCCCGGGGACGGATCGTCCGCCTTCCCTCACCATCCCCGGACGAGCTCGCCGCCCGACTCGGGGCGCTCGGGTACGATGAGCGGGTGATCCCCTACCTCATCGGCCTCCTCTCCGGGGAGGAGCTCGCTCCGTTCCTGGAGAACCGGGTGGACGTGTCCGCCGCTATCGAGACGGCGCGGGCTGAACTGGACGGAGCCGACCTCAAGACTGCTGCCTCCCTCGCCGTGGGAGAGGCCCCGATCCCTGGCTACGAGGGGACGATCCGGATCCTGACGGAGGTGGACGCGCGCGGGCCGACGGCGGCGGTCGCAGCCGCCCGCGGGATCGCGGGCTTCGGGCGGGCGGCGGGACTCGTCTTCCTCGCGCGGACTACGCGGGTGTTGTTCGCCGCGGCCCGGCGGAGGGAGTCCCTGTTCCCCCCTCATCCGGGGATCGACCGCCTGGCGCGGGCCGACGTGGTCGCGCTCGCACGCGAGGCGGAGAAGGCACGGCGGGCGCTCGAGGGGTACACTTCGACGGAGGCGGTACTACTCTCGTTCTTCCTCCAATGCGGAGGTGAGGGATGATGGATGGGGATCGGATCGTCCTCGTGCGGGTGTACGATTTGACCCGGTCGAGCGAGTACTTCCACGCATCCGGGATCGAGCTCTCTCCCGGGGACAAGTGCGTGGTCGACCATAACGGCCTCCGGCTCGGGGAGGTGCTGAACGTACTCGATGCCGGAAGCGGGCTCAGCGGGCAGCTGGAGCGGGTGGTGCGGATCGCAACTCCCCGCGACATTGAGACCCATTCCCGCAACCTGGCCGAGTCCGAGCAGGTTCTCTCCTCCGCCCGGGAGGTGGTGAACCGCCACGGCCTTCCGATGCACCTCGTCGCCGCGGAGTATACCCTCGACCGCGCACAGCTGCGCATCTACTTCACCGCTCCCCACCGGGTTGACTTCCGCGCACTCCTGCGCGAACTCGCCGGGCTGTTTGGGGTGCGGATCGACCTGCGCCAGATGGGGGCGCGCGACGAAGCGAAGATCAAGGGCGGGATCGGGCGCTGTGGCCGGCCTGTGTGCTGCCATGCCTTCCTGCGGGAGCCGCGCTCCATCCCGATGGAGATCGCCTACGACCAAGAGCTGTTCGTGTCTCCGGAGCGGATCACCGGGATCTGCGGGCGGTTGATGTGCTGCCTTGCCTACGAGCACGAAACCTACAAGGAAGCCCTCCCCCGCCTCCCCCGGCTCGGAGCACGGGTAAGCCACGGGAAGAAGAAGGGGAAGGTGATCTCGCACAACATCTTCCGCAACACGGTCATCGTCCTCACCGACAACGGGGAACGGGTCGAACTCCCCGCCGACAAGGTCGAGGTCATCTCCGGGGAGAAGCGGCAGGGGAAATGATTTCGACCCCGGCGCGGCGCAGGCGGGGAAGGAGCGCGGGAGGGATTGTAACCGTCGTCTCCATCCCACCCGGGACGTAGTTGAGCTCTTCCCCTTTTCCCACCATCCGGTGGAACAGGGCGATCGCGGAATAAGGGACGAACAGACGGACCCTCTCTTGCCCGCGGTCGAGCTCCTCCTTGATCCGCGCGCGCAATCGGTCGATGTTCGTCCCCTCCCGCGCCGAGATCCATACCCCACCGGGAAACCCGCTCTCTCCCTCCACCAGATCGCACTTGTTCAGCACGTCGAGGATCGGGGGAGGGACGGTTCCAGCGGTGAAGACCTGGGCGGTGAGGGTCTCCCGCACCGCGCGGTGCTCCGCGTCCCGGTTCGGACTCGCTGCGTCGGTGACATGAAGGATCAGGTCCGCCTCCTGGGCCGCCTCCAGGGTGGAAGCGAACGCCGGCACGAGGTGGTGGGGGAGGTCGCGGATGAATCCGACGGTGTCGATGAACAGCGCCGGCCGACCCGGGGCGACCTCGCCGCGTCGGACCGCGGTGGATAGGGTGGCGAACAGCTTGTCCTCCACCAGCAGATCGGCGGAGCAGAGGCGGTTGAGGAGGGTCGACTTCCCGGAGTTGGTGTAGCCGACGATCGCGATCAGGGGGAGTTCCCCCCGCACCCGCCGCGCCCGCTGCGTCTCCCGCTCGGCCCGTGCCTTCTCCAGCCGCTTCTTGATGGCGTGGATGCGGCGGGTGATCTTCTTCCGGTCGAGCTCGAGCTTCGTCTCTCCCGGTCCGCGCGTTCCGATCCCTCCCCCCAATCGGGTGAGGGCCTTTCCCCACCCGCGCAGGCGGGGGAGGAGGTAACGCAGCTGAGCCAGCTCGACCTGAAGGCGGGCCTCTTTGGTCACCGCGTGCTGGGCGAAGATGTCCAAGATGAGCTGGGTGCGGTCGATGATCTTGCAGTTCGTCCGGGCCTCCAGGTTGCGCGCCTGCCCCGGGGTGAGCTCGCGATCGAACAGGAGGACGTCTGCCCCCAATTCCTTGGCAGCGGCGGCCACCTCCTCCGTCTTTCCCTTTCCGATCACGGTCGCCGGGTCGGGACGGGTCCGTGTCTGGGATACGAGCCCAAGGACCGTCAGCCCGGCCGTCCCGGCGAGGGACTCGAGCTCACGCAGCGAGTCCGTGCACTCCCACTCCGACCGCCCGACGGCAACGAGGATCGCCCGCTCCTCCTCGAAAACGCGCGCCCGCTTCCCGGTGTAGTCCTCGATGATCCTACTGGACATCTCTTCGCTCAATCTTCGCTCCTAATCGCGTTAGTTTGCCCTCGAGGTCGGCATAGCCGCGGTCGAGCTGGTCGAGCCCGGCGATACTGCTCTCCCCACGGGCGGCGAGCCCGGCGAGGACGAGGGCCGCCCCGGCGCGGATGTCCGGCGCGACGAGGTCGGCACCGTGCAGCCCCTTCACTCCGGTGATGCGGGCCGTCCCGCCCGCGACCGCGATTCGCGCCCCCATCCTGATGAGCTCACCCACGTACCCGAATCTGGTCGGGAAGACCGTATCCTGTACCGTGCTTTCACCCTCCGCCAGGGATAGGAGGGAAACGAGCGGGGGCTGGAGATCGGTGGGGAACCCTGGGTACGGAGCCGTCCGCACCGCGACCGGCTGCAGCCTTCCCCCACCCTCGACCGTGACCGCGTCCGCGGACGTCTCGACCCGCGCTCCCGCCTCCCCGAGGACCTGCGCAAGGGAAGCGAGGTGCTCGGGGCGGACATCGGCCACCGTCACCCTCCCTTCGGTGATCGCCCCGGCGATCAGGTACGTCCCCGCCTCCAGCCGATCGGGGATCACGGTGTGCTCCGTCCCGTGGAGGGCAGGGACCCCTTCCACATTAAACCCGTCCGCTGACATCTCGATCCGCGCTCCCATCCCGCGCAGCAGCTCCACGAGGTCGAGGACCTCCGGCTCACGGGACGCGTTCTCGATCGTCGTGTCCCCATCGGCGAGGGCCGCTGCCATCAGGAGCTGCTCGGTCGCCCCTACTGATGGGTAGGGAAGGCGGAACCGCGTCCCCCGCAGCTTCTCCGCTGTGAGGACGATCGTCCCGTCCCCCTCTTCCCGCACGGCAGCCCCGAGCGCCCGCAGTCCCTGGAGGTGGTAATCGACCGGGCGGGGGCCGATCGTACACCCGCCGGGGAGCGGAACCTCCGCCCGCCCGAGGCGGGCGAGGAGCGGGCCGAGGACGAGGAACGAGGCGCGCATCTGCTCGACGTACTCCCGGCTCGGATTCGGCTGGAGCGGGCGACCGTGGCGGATCGTCACCGTCCCGTCCGAGTACTCGACCTCCTTCCCCAGCTCGCGGATCACGGCGATGATCGTCCGCACGT
Organism: Candidatus Bipolaricaulota bacterium; assembly: GCA_021159055.1. Lineage (NCBI taxonomy): Bacteria > Candidatus Bipolaricaulota > Candidatus Bipolaricaulota bacterium. The sequence continues at coordinate 8,490 of JAGGSO010000132.1, forward strand.
CGCGCAGAGGCGGAACGCGGTGGACGATCACCGGCTCGTCGGTGAGGAGGGAGGCTGCGCATGCGGGGAGGACGGCGTTCTTCGCCCCCTCGACCGCCACGGTCCCTGACAGCTCCTTGCCCCCTGCGATCAGAAGGTGCATCAATTACGGAAGATAACGGATCGGGTCGACCGGGAAGTCGCCGTTGCGGATCTCGAAATGGAGGTGGGGGCCGCTCGACACCCCGGTGTTCCCGGATTCGGCGATCTCCTGGCCGGCTTCGACGAACTGCCCCTTGTAGACGAGGAACTTGGAGAGATGCCCGTACACGGTGTAGTAGCCGTCGGAGTGTTGGAGGATCGCCTCGTTCCCGTATCCTTCCTCCTCCCCGATGAAGTAGACCCTCCCCGGGGCGGCGGCGTAGACGGGTGTCCCTTCGGGGAGGTCGATGTCGATCCCGTTGTGGAAGTGGCGCACCTTGTACACCGGGTGGATCCGCCACCCGAACCCGGAGGTGACCTTCCCCAGAGCAGGCCAGATGAACCGCGACTCGACCCCGTTGGAGAGCTTGATGACCCTCTTCCACAGGGCAGGGCTCGCCCCGGGGATGATCAGCTCCTCGCCGGCGTAGATCTTCGACGGGTCGGTGATGTCGTTCGCCGCCGTGATCTTCTCCACGGGAACGGAGTAGGTAATCGAGATATCGGTCAGGGTCTGACCGGGCTTCACCAGGTGCAGGATCCCGTCCTTAACTGCGTGCAGGATCTGCCCCGGCTTGAGCGACTGGGGTGAGAGGATCCGGTTGTCGGCCATCAGCTGGTCGACGCTCACCCCGAGCTTCGCCCCGATCTTAGCGAGGGTGTCCCCCGCGGCCACGGTGTAGGTGATGATCGGGGACGTCGGGGTCTCCGTCGGCGTGGCGGCTGGGGTTTCAGTCGTAGTCGGTTCGGTCGGGGTCGTCGGTTCAGTCGTCTCCGGTTCGGTCGCGGGAGTGGTTGCCGGAGGGGCGACGACCGTGGTCGGGGTCTCCGAGATCACCTGCACCGGCGGGGCTTCCTTCCCACCGGAGTGGGTGAGGAGGATCGGGATGAGGATCACCGCGATGAGGAAGATCACGGCGATCGCCACACGGTCTTTTCTGATCGGCTTCTTCTCAATCACCGTTCATCAACTCGAGGAACTGCTCGTTATCCTTTGTCGCCTCCATCTTGCTTTTCACGAGCTCCAGCGCCGCCTGTGGATCGTTCAGTTCACTCATCATCTTACGCAGAATCCACACCCGATTCAATACCTTCTCCGGGAGGAGGAGCTCCTCCTTCCGCGTTCCGGACTGCTCGATGTCGATCGCCGGGTAGATCCGCTTGTTGGACAGGTTCCGATCGAGGACCAGCTCCATGTTTCCCGTCCCCTTGAACTCCTCGAATACCACCTGGTCGAGCTTGCTCCCGGTATCGACCAGTGCGGTGGCGATGATCGTCAGGCTCCCCCCTTCCTCGATGTTCCGCGCCGCGCCGAAGAACTCCTTCGGTTTATACAGCGCGGTCGGGTCCATCCCCCCGGAGAGGAGCTTCCCGGACGGGGAGACGGACAGGTTGTATGCCCGTGCCAACCGGGTGATCGAATCCATCAGGATCACCACGTCCTGCCCCAGCTCCACCATCCGCTTCGCCCGGTTGGTGACGAGCTCAGCGATCCGAGTGTGATGGCGCGGCTCGAGGTCGAAGGTGGCGGCGATCACCTCCCCGTTCTCGATCGAGCGGCGGAAGTCGGTCACCTCCTCCGGCCGCTCGTCGACGAGGAGGACGAGGAGCTTGATATCCGGGTGGTTGGCATTGATCCCGGCCGCGATCTTCTTCAACAGGGTCGTCTTCCCCGCCTTCGGAGGGGAGACGATCAACCCCCGCTGCCCCTTCCCGATCGGGCAGAACAGGTCGATTATCCGGGTCGAGACGTCGTTCGGATCGTGCTCAAGCTTGATCTGCTCGTTCGGATGGAGCGGGGTCAGCTCGTGGAACTCAGGGCGGCGGTAGATCTCCTCCGGGTCGAGCCCGTTGATCTTCTCCACCTTGAGTAGGGCGAAGTAGCGCTCATCGTTCTTCGGAGCGCGGATCAGCCCGGTGATCGCGTCTCCATCCCGCAGCTTGAACCGCTTGATCTGGGACGGGGAGACGTAGATGTCGTTACGCCCGGGAAGGCTCGTCCCATTGCGCAGGAACCCGTACCCGTCCGGAAGGATCTCCAGGATCCCGTTCTCGAAGTAGAGGTCGTTCTGCTTGGCGAAGTGTTCCATCACCGCGCGTACGAGCTCCCTCTTCCCCATGTGGTTTCCGTTCTGGATTCCGACTTCGTCTGCCAGCTTCTGGAGAGAGTCGATGTCCATCAACGTCAGTTCATTTACTTCCATTTTTCTATCACCTCAAAGATGAATTCCCCTTGCAATAATCAGTGCTGTTCCCGCCAGATAGCCGAGGAGGATGCCTGCCGCGTCGGCTCCCATCCCGAGGATGCGGCGGGACGAACGTGCCCCGATTCCGATGACGGCGATCGCGGTGATCCCGATCCCGATGATCCCGACGAGGAGCTGATCGCTCCTCCCTGCCCCCAGCGCGGCGAAGATCGACCCCTTCCGCAGTGCGAGGTCAGCGAAGAAGATCGTGAGGATGTTGAACATGTTCGACCCAAACAGGTTTCCCACGATCATATCGTACGCTCCGATCTTGAGCGCCCCGATCGAAGTGGCGAGCTCAGGGAGCGAGGTGACGATCGCCACCAGCACCGCTCCGATCAGGGAGGAGGAGATCCCTGTCCCGTCGGCGATCGCCTTGCTCGCCCGGATGAGGAATATCCCGGCGACGATGATCAGGGCAGCGCTGACCAGGAACCCGGTGAGAGCGCGGGACAGGGACATCGTCCCCTCATCCGGGGCATCGGTCCCTTCCTCCCGCCGTTCGATGCGATAGAGGAGGTAAGCCCCGAACAGATACCCGATCAAGATGAGGTAGCTCACCGGGCTGATCCCCCCGAGGGTCGCCTCGTGCGGGACGAGGATCCCGACAAGGGCGAGTGCGGTGAGGAGGATGGCCAGCCCCCCGCTCGTCGTGTGGTACGCCTTCACCTTGCTCAGGAACGGACCTTTCCCGAGGAGGAGGACGTCGACGACCGCGATGATCGCCACATTGAACAGGTTGCTCCCCAACGCGTTCCCCACCGCAATGTTCGGGGCCCCGATCGCTGCCCCGGTGACGGTCGTCGTCAATTCGGGGATGGAGGTGATCACCGCCAGGAAGACCAGTCCGATCCAGCCCTGGCCGATCCCGGTCCTCCGCCCGAGTGCCTCCCCAAACGAGGCGAGCTTGATCCCCGCCCCGACGATCACCGCGGCGGAGAGCAGAAACGTGATCCATTGGATGGTCATGTCATATAGGTCCTATGATTATTCGATCTTCCCCACCCGACGGGCATGTCTCCCCCCTTCGAACGGGGTATTCAGCCAGACCTCCACGGTCCGGGAAGCGAGCTCGACCCCGGTGATCCGCGCCCCAAGGCAGAGGATATTAGCGTCGTTGTGCCTCCGGCTCAGCTCGGCGGAGAACGGCTCCGTGCACCGTGCCGCCCTGATCCCCCGCACCTTTCCCGCCGCGATCGACATTCCGATGCCGGTACCGCAAATCAGGATCCCTTTGTCCGCCTTCCCCGCGGCTACGACCGTCGCCACCCTGCGGGCGATGTCGGGATAGTCGACCGGGGCGGTGGAGTCGGTCCCCAGGTCGATGACGTCGTAACCCTTAAGGACCGTCTCCAGCAGGGCTTGTTTCAACGGATAACCGGCGTGGTCGGCGCCGATCGCTATCGTCACAGCTTCTTTATCAACCATTTTATCATGTCTCCGTACATCTTGAACCGCTCGCGTATCCCCTGAGAGAAGCCGCGCTTCTCCTCCTTGAGGACGTGCGTCACTCCATCGAGCTTCACCTTCTCCTTCGTCCACCCCTCCTTTGCCGCGAGCTTGGACAGGGCCATCTCGATCCCGTAATCCATCTCGTGTACCTTCTCCCGCGCCCGCGCCCATATGGTCTTGGAGATGACCCGCTGGCCGGAGGCGAACGGGTTGAAGAACTGTGCAATGTCGGTATTCACCCGCCCGTCCGCGAATACCCCGACCACCATGTCGACCCCTCCGTCTGCGTAGGCGTTGATCATCCGCTCGATGTGCTCCGGGCGTAGCCCGACGAGATCGGCGTCAAGGAACAGGAGGACGTCGTTCCGCGCCGCGTTCACCCCCGCATCCAGGGCGGCGGCCTTCCCCTGGTTCTCCGGAAGCTCGATCACCCTGACTCCGAACCGACGCGCCACCGCCGCTGTTCCGTCATCCGACCCATCGTCGACCACGATAACCTCGTCGACAAGCGGACAGGAGACGAGCGGACGAAGTACTGCGCCGATTCGAGCGGCTTCATTATAGGCGGGCACCACCGCGGAAATTTTCATCTGTATGTAGGAACAACTCGATCGTCGGTGAGATTCGCTCGACAGACTCCATTTTACATTCCCTACGGGAGGAAGTCAATCCGAAGGGGTGGATGCGCCAGAAGCAGTGCGATTAAGCGCGGGACACCGCACTTTGGGGCAGGGGAGCATGGTGGCCACGTCGATGAAGTCGAGGATCCCCTTTCGGGGTATGACGTTCCCGGCAGAGATAACGGTAAAACGGGAGAGGGAAAGATCCTTCCGCCTTTATCCCGCGGGCGGCTATCAAGCCCCACCATTGGACCACGAAACTCATGCACTCTGGGGGTGTAACTGCTAACGAGGTGATTGCAATGCAGAAGCTTTTCATCGGGAGCGTGATCGTATTGATGCTGGGAGCGGCGTTTTCCCTGTCTGGATTCGCCCAGGCGCGGGCATCGAGCTCCGCTTCCACGGACGGTCCGGTACGTGCGACGGTGGGTACGTTCGTACTCGAGGAGGGAAGCAGGATCGCGTTCGAGCTCAGGCGGAGCGATCCGTGTCCGTGTATGTGCGGGGATATCTTCGTCACCGGCATGAGCGTCGTTGATCGAGCCGGGAAAGAGGTCTACCGCGAGGGGGTGGACTCGGTCCCCTACACCGACTGGACCGGGATGTGGGATCTCTCCCGGGCGGATGGAACGCCGGTTGCACCCGGGGAATATACGATCCTTATTCGCACTTCGCTCGGGGAGTTCCGCGCCGAGGTGAGAATCGTCCACCCCGGGGAGGGGAGCTTCTCCGGAAGGTTGTGCGCCACCGCGTCGGTATGCGGACTGGGGCTCGATGTCTACCGCTTGGTCACCAAGGATGACGACGGTAAAACGATCCCACTGCGGGCCGGGGACAAGGTCATGATCGCCCTTCCCGGCAACCCGACGACCGGCTACGAATGGACGGGACCGGATGCCCTCCCCGCTGGAGTGTTGGAGCCGATCCCCGGGGTGAACTACCGCCCGGAGAGCGGTCTCATCGGAGCGGGTGGGACATTCCTATTCCGCTACGCTGCGATCGGACCTGGTAGGGTCGAACTTTCGTTCTCCTACCGCCGTCCGTGGGAGGAGGCCCCGGCCTCCGATTCTTTCTCCATCGTAATCTCAGTCGGAGGTGTCTAAAAAGTTGTGGTTTGAGGAATAATCAAAGCGAGTCGGAAAGAAGGAGGTGAAAAACTTCGGACCGATAAGGGCAAACCTCACGAACAGGAAGTGAGGGGCGCAAAGTCACGGGCCTGAGATGGCAGCCGGACTACCGAAGGCGAAGATGAAACGATGGATAGTTATTTCCCTTCTTCTTACGATCCTTTTCTCCATCCCCGTGTTTGCCGGTAGCTCGGCAAGCGCGACGGTCACTGTATCGTGGAAGGTTCTCCCGTTCCAATCGCTTACCATCCTCGGCGGTGAAGGGAACGGGACGAGCGTGACCTCGCACTTCGAGCTTGGTACTCCCACCCCGGCCGAGATCGCTGCCGGGTTCATCGAAGAGGACGGCGCCCTCACCCTGGTCGCGGCGAGCAACATCCCGTGGACGGTGAAGGTGCACGCCGTGGAGGCGAACATGGGGGAGAGCTACGATGGAACCTATGTGAAGCCGCTCTCCGATTTCCTCATCCGGGCCAACGGCGGCGAGTTCACCCCGATCTCCCAGCTGGATCAGACGCTGGCGAGCGGGACCCGGGGTTCCTACCAGCTCACAATCGACTACAAGGTTCTCCTCGACCCCGAGTTCAAGCCCGGTGACTACGGGATCACGCTGGTGTACACGATAACCGGAGAATAGATCACGGGCCGCCGAGGCTCACGGAATCCTTTATCTCTTCCACCGTCTTCTCCCCGATCCCGGGGACGTTTTTCAGTTCGTCCACGCTCCTGAACGGTCCGTGTTCCTGCCGATAGGCGACGATCCGCTGTGCCAGGGTCTCTCCGATCCCGGGAAGACGGGTCAACTCTTCCACCCCGGCGGAGTTCAGATCGATCCGCGGGCGGGAGGAGAGGAACTCCGGGACGATCACACGCACGTCAGGGAGTATGACCTCCACAGGCGGCGGGATCCGCGGACGACGAAACTCGGGGATGAAAATGGCAATCCCCGCCGCCACGATCGCCAGCCCGATGAGAATGATCAGCCCCCGCTCCTGGGCCGAGGAGAGACCGCGGGTCATGGGAGGGAGAAAAGCTCCTTTATCCTGTTGAGGCCGTACTTCTCCCGCGCGAGCCGCATCCGCTCGGGAAACCGCTCGTAGCGGGGTCGCCCGAACTTGTCTGAGTATGCCTGGTAGAAGATCTTCCCCAACCTGGTCCTCAGGTCCTGGTCCTGTGCCAGGATATCCCCCTTCTCCGCCACCAGTCGCTCCAGCTCGGGGATGTAGGTCTCGATCGCCGCCGCCTGAGAGAAGAGCTCGACGGCTGTATCCGGATCGCTATCGAGTGTCTCTTTCGCCCTGTGGAAGAGATCGCGCCGCCGTAGCTCCGCCGCGGCGAGCTCCCGCATCCTCCGTTCCTGCTCGCGGTAGTAGGAGAGCTCGCGCCGCGGGAACGCGAGGATCCGATGCGGGCAGTCGTCCGCATCGGGAAACTCGCGCGGATCGGACGTGATCTTCCCGTGGAGAGCAAGGCACTCCTTTGGTGTAGAGTAGGTCACGTTCGTGTAGTATTGGTAGTAGGTTCGACTGAGCATCATGGTCACCCGCTCCAGTCTAATCCGCGGTCGGGGGCGGGACAAGTGAGGGAGGAGGTAGAATGCTCAAGATAGTGCTGACGACGTTTGTCGCCGTATTCCTTGCCGAGCTCGGAGACAAGACCCAGCTTGCGATTCTGTCGTTCACGACCCGATCCCATGCTCCGATCCCGGTCTTCATCGGCGGCGGCGCGGCGCTCCTGTTGTCCACCGCCATCGCCGTCGGGGCGGGCTGGCTCTTAGTGCGGACCGTCCCGGAAGCCGGCTTCAGGATCGTCCGCTACGTGGCCGGGGGACTGTTCATCGGGATCGGAATCTGGACGATCGTCAAGGCCTAGTCGTCCCCGAACCAGGACCTCTCCTCCCACGACTCGAGCTTCTTCAACAGGGAATACTCGGTCATGTCGAGGTGGATCGGGGTGATGGAGATATGATCGTTCGCGATCGCCCAGATGTCGGTCCCCTCCTCCTCCGGCGGAACATCAGTGAGCGGGTCTCCGGTGATCCAGTAGTAGCTCCGCCCGCGTGGGTCCTTCCCGGTTACGAGGTAGTTGCGAAACGCCTGTCCCCCCAACCGGGTGAGCTTCACCTCCGGCTTCTTCCCCTGGGGAACGGAGGGGACGTTGACGTTCAGCAGTATCCCTTTCGGGAGGGGAGAGCTCTCCAGCAGGAACGAGGCCAGCTTCGCGGCGAACCGGGCGGCGAGACTGTAATCGGGATCGGTGCGGGGATCGATCCCGACCTCGAACGAAACGGCAACGGACGGGATCCCGGCCCGCACCCCCTCCATCGCCGCGGCGACTGTCCCGGAGTAGGTGATATCCTGCCCGACGTTCAACCCGGCGTTGATCCCGGAGACAACGAGATCGGGGCGGGCGTCGAGCAGGCCGAGGAGAGCGAGGGAGACGCAATCCGACGGCGTTCCGCTCGTCACGTGCCCGATCGTCCCATCGAGGAGCTGCACCCGATCGACGCGGAGCGGCTTGTGGAACGTCATCGTCCGGCTCGCCGCCGACCAATTTCTGTCGGGTGCGTATACCTCCACCCGCGCCACGCGGTCGAGCTCGCGCTTGAGGGCGGTCAGCCCCGGAGCGTTTACACCATCGTCGTTGGTGATCAGTATCAATCGGTCCGCCAACTGGATCCCCTCCCTTTCCACATCTTACCCAATTTAGCCCTTCGCTCCCATCTCGTAGAAGTGGAGAGTGTTATCCCCGTAGGTGCGGGAATCGATCCGCGTCAGCCCACCGTAAGCGGGGGCGAGCTCCTCCTTCTTGTACACCTCGGTCGCCACGATCGCCCCCTTCGCGACGATCTCCCCCACGCCGAGGAGGGCAAGGGCGCGGGCGGCGAGCCCTCGCCCGTACGGCGGACCGACGAAGACGAGGTCGAACCTCCGCCCCCGGCGGGCAAGACGGGCGATCCCGTCCTGATAATCAGCCTGGATCACCTGCGCTTTGGGGATGAGCCCGAGCCGGTCCAGGTTGCGGCGGACGATCGCGCACGCCTCCGGGGAGGAATCGACGAACGCGCACTCGCGCGCCCCGCGCGACAGCGCCTCCAACCCCACGCTCCCCGTCCCGGCGAACAAATCGAGGAAACGAGCATCGGGGACGAGGTCGGAGATGATGTTGTAGAGTGCACTGCGCACGAAATCACGCATCGGACGAATTCCCGCATCCTCCCAATCGACGAGCTTCCTCCCCTTCCTCGATCCGCTTATGATCCGCATCATCTCTCCTTGATTTTGGCCACGCCCGTCCCTAACATCTCCGGTTGGCCGCATGCTAAGAGGCTTTCGCTAGAGGATAAGATAGAGGGAGGGACTTCTCAACCGATGAAATTCACCGGGCTCAGCACCGTCGTGTTCGACCTCGATGGGACCCTGTGCCGCTACAAGATGGGGACCGCGGAGGCGATCGCTGCAACCCTGGAACGGACCGGGCTTTCGCCCGACGTGCTCGGCCCGACGGAGGACGCCGCCATCCGCTACCTCGAGTTATGGCACGAAGAAGAGCAGCGTGAATCGGATATCCCGTTCCGGACGCGGATCTGGACCCGCCTCCTCCATGAGCATGGGATCGACGATCCCGGGCTCGCCGCCGCATTGGGGAATACGTACGTCGAGATTCGCCTCCCGTCCCTGGAACTAGAGCCGGTCGCTCTTCGGCTCCTGTCCTCACTCCGGGCCCGCTACCGGCTCGGCCTGCTCACGAACGGGCCGAGCGAGATGCAGTGGCCGAAGATCGAGCGGTTCGGACTGACGCGCTACTTCGACGCGGTCCTTGTCGCGGGAGACGTCGGGATCTACAAGCCCGACCCGCGCGTCTTCTCCCTCCTCCTCTCCCAGCTGGGAGCAGCGGCCACGGGCGCGGTCTACGTCGGAAATTCCTACGAGATGGACGTCGTCGGAGCAAAGGCGGCCGGAATGCACTCGATCTGGGTGAGGACGGACGGGGAAGCGGCGGGTGATTCGATCCGCCCTGACCTTGAGATCGACCGTCTCGAACGATTGGAGGAGGTATTGTGAAGGAATTCGACGTTGCCATCATCGGGGCGGGACCGGCCGGGCTGTTCGCGGCCGAGGTCCTGGCAAAGAGCGGTCTCAAGACCGTGCTCATCGACCGGGGGGCAGACCCGAAGAAACGGACTCACATCGCGTTTGGGGTCGGAGGCGCAGGGGCGTTCTCCGACGGGAAGCTGAACCTCACCCCGAAGATCGGGGGGGATCCGGAGAGCATCGGGCGGACCCCGGAGGAGATCCAACGCTACATCGACCGGATCGACGCCGCCTTCACCGCGTTCGGGGCGCCGGAGAAGTACTCCGGAGATGACGCCGCTTCCCTGGGGGAGCTGAAGCAGACGGCGAGCCGGTACGGGATCGAATTCATCCCGGGGCGCCAGCGCCACATGGGGACCACGGCGGTGCGGGAGGTGGTCGACCGGTTCTATCATCACCTCCGGGAACAGGGGATCGAGGCATCGCTCGAGAACAAGATCGAACGGATCGAGCGACGGGATGACCGGTTCGTCCTGCACGGCCGCGAGGAGATCTCCGCGCGCTACCTGATCGCCGCGCCGGGGCGCGCCGGGGCGTACTGGCTGCGGGAGGAGGCGACCCGGCTCGGGATCACGACCGAGTACGGACCGATCGACGTCGGTGTCAGGGTCGAGTTCCCGGCCGAGCTGTACACCCCGATCGAGCGGGTGATGTACGACGCCAAGTTTCGGGTGCGCACTCCCACTTACGACGACATGGTCCGCACATTCTGCACCAACCCGCGCGGGTTCGTGGTGCGGGAGCAGTACAAGGAGTTCTCGCTCGTGAACGGCCACGCCGAGAACAAGCTGAAGACGGAGAACACGAACTTCGCGCTTCTGTCCCACATCGAGCTCACCGACCCGGTGGAGGACACGACCGAATACGGCCGGGCGATCGCCAAGCTGGCGACGACGATCGGGGGCGGACGGCCGATCATCCAACGGCTGAAGGACCTGACCCAGGGGCGGCGCTCGACCGCGGAGCGGCTGCGGCGGGCGACGATCACCCCGACCCTGACCGATGCCACTCCCGGAGACATCTCGATGGCCCTCCCCGATCGGGTGGTGGTCAACCTGGTCGAGGGGTTGGAGCAACTCGACAACATCATCCCCGGCCTGACCACGGACAACACCCTGGTCTACGCCCCGGAGATCAAGTTCTACGACACCCGCTACCCGGTGACGCACGAGATGGAGACCGCTGTTCCCGGATTCTTCGTCGTCGGGGACGCCTCCGGCCACTCCCGCGGGATCGTCTACTCCGCTGTCACCGGGATGATCGCGGCCGAGGCGATCAAGGAGCGCGCCGCGGACTGATGCGCACGGCGGCCATCCTTTTCATTCTCCTCGTCCTTTCTCTCTCCGGGTTCGCCCAATCCCTCTCCATCCCCGGGTTCAACCAGGCGTACCGCGACGCGACCGGGTACTGGGGAGCGTGTCCGATGGGGACAGGGGGATGCCCGGACCGGATCGAGACCGCCGGCTGCCTGATCACATCCCTCGCCGCTGTGTTGGACTACTACCGGATCAGGCTGGCGGTCCCGGCAACGGAGTCGTGCACCGGGAGCGCGCAGTTCGGGATGGATCCCGGAATCCTTAATGCCTGGCTGAGGACCCATGGGGGATACGGGCGCTGCTCCACCGATCCGGTCGGGGACTGCTGCCTGGAGTGGAGCGCCGTCACCCAGGTCGAGCTGCGGCAATACGAGAACACCGCTTCGACCGGGATCTCATCGACCGCGCGGGCGGAGATCGACCGCGCCCTCGGGCGCGGCTACCCGGTGATCGCCGGAGTGCACTGGGGAGCGCATTGCCACGGGACGACGACGCAGAGCGAGAACTGCCATTGGGTCGTCATCACTGGTGCAGCAGGGACGACGTACACGATCACCGATCCCTACAACAGGGACGTCCATGACCCGCGCGGGGTCCACACCACTCTGAATCACGGCGTATTCGGGGCCTACACCATCGATCGGTTCGTGGTCGCCGCTGGTCCAGTCCCAGCACAGCCGGAGGAGGCGATCCGCATCACCCTCTCCCCAGGGGGGCTCCCAGGAGAGGTGGAGGTGACCCTCTCCGCGCGCACGGGTGGGGAGTACAAGATCTTCGTTCAGGTCGTCGACCCCGCTGGAAACGTGTACTACGCGCGGAGGCCGGCTCCGGGATCCACCCGGATGGAGCTCTCCGGGAGGCTCGTCCCGCTCCTCCCCACCCCGATCTACCTCGCGCCGGGAGAGGACCGGATCGGGTCGATCGTGCTGCAGAAATCCGGAGAGTACTCCTTTCTCGTCCGGCTGGAGGACCCGAACCGGCCTGGGACCGCTGTCGCTTCGGCCGTCGCCGCCTATGCGGTCGGAAGCGGGAGCCCCCCTCCCCGTCCGGTCGGATGGGGGGAGATCGGGCTGGCGATCGGGGCGGCGCTCATGCTCAGCCTGTTCGTCGCCCTAATCGCCATCGCGGCCAAGCCGTAGGAAGGCCCGCTTCGCCCGCGGCTTAGGGCGCTCGATCTGGGGAGAGAACGTCAGCTCTAATGCATCCAGGGGACAGGCGGTCGTGCACTCCCCGCACTTGATGCAGTTGTGCGTGTCGTATTCCTCGTGCGGCTTCAGCCCCATCGGGCAGGCGCGGGCACACTCGCCGCAGCGGGAGCACCGGTTCGTATCCAGCTTCAGGTGAAGGAAGCTCACCCGGTTGAACAGGGACAACAGCGCTCCCATCGGGCACAGGTACCGGCACCAGAACCGGGAGATGATCGCCATCCCGGCCAGGGTGGCGACCAGGGTCCCGAGGTGAACGAGGAACGGGCGATTGATGGAGGCGACCCCGAGGAAGAAGTAGGGGATCGATGCCTCTAGCCCCCCGACCGGGCACAGCTTGCAGAACATCGTGTCGGCGAACGCCCACGCGGCGACGATCGTCCCGACGAGGACGACGTACTTGGAGTAGGAGGCGATCCCGTTGATCCGCACCTTGCGGAACGAGAGGAGGTCGTTCAGGGTCCCGAACGGACAGAACCAGCCGCAGAACCCGCGCCCAGCGATGAGCCCGTAGGCGACGATCGTCGCGACCCAGAAGTAGGGGACGGTCCCGTAGATGACCAAGTTTTGGGCGAGCCCGATCGGGCACACCGTGACCGCAAGTGGGCACGCGTAGCAGTGGAGCCCGGGGAAGATGATGTGCGTCATCCCGATTCCGGTGAATCCGAACAGACCGAGGAGGAGCCCGAACCCCTGGCTGATCCGGCGCACGAACGTCAACCTGAACCTCATCCCCCCACCCCCAACAGCTCGAGCAGCCGTGGCTCGAGGTTCCTGATCCCGAAGATCACGGCCCCGGTGTCCGCCCGCAGGATCGCCGGGACGATCGTGCGCTGGTTGCGAATCACGCCGTGAGCGGCGGCGATCTCGCGGTCGGTGTCTACATTTACGAACTTGTAGCTTATGCGCGGGTTCACCTGCGCCGCCGCCTTCACCATCTCCTCGGCGAACGGACAGGTGTGACACCACGGGGCGTAGAACACGACGAGCTCGACCTCATGGTCGATCCTCCCGAGCGCGGCGCGCGCCGCCGGGGAGAGCCGGGGCGGGGCGTGTTGCACTGCCTCGATCCCCACGCACGAGGTGCACAACACCGCGCCGATCCCCTGCGCCTGCTCGTGCTGGCCGAGCCTGATCCCGTACACGAATCCCCCGACCACGAAGACCAAAAGAACGAAGTAAAGGGGAAGGCGGAACCCGCTCGCCCACAGGCCGATCCCGACTCCAAGGAGGAGCAACCCGATCCCCGGGATCACCCACGCCGGGAGAGAGCGGCGAACGACTTTATGATGGACCGGGCCGGCCGCTGTGGTCGTCACTGTCACCGGGATGGTGATCTCATCGGCGATCTGGAAGCAGCTCACCTCGATGCAGTAGGTGTAGAGGATCGATAGAGTCAGGGTGTAGGTCAGCGGAGCGAGGCCGGAAGCGGCGGACACGGTGAACTCGATCTCTCCCTTTCCGAACGGGGCGATCTCCTTGATGCTCCCCTTCGCCGGGGTTACGACGAGCCCGTCCGGGGCGGAGACCTCGATCGTGAGGTCGTCCCCGGGGTGGACGGAATTGTTCGCCGCGACGACCCGGACCGTCGCCTCCCCGCCCGGGGCGATGCGGACCACGGGAGGATCGGCGGAGAAGGAGAGGATCGGCTCCTGCCCGAGCGCAACCACGCCGAGGAGCGCGACGATCAGGAACGCGATCCCAAACCTCGTCATCCTCATCCTCCCGGATGGACCAGTTCCTCCACCGCCTGGCGGAGGGCGTCCCCGCGCAGGTCCTTGCCGACGATCTTCCCGTCCCGATCGATCAGGTAGCTCATCGGGATCGCCGTCACCCGGTACAGGGCCGCGATCTTCCCGTCGGAGCCGTCGAACACCTGAGGATAGTCGAGTCCGTTCTCCGCCACCGCCCGCTCGAACTCCGCCTCGCTGCGATCGAGGTTGATCCCGATCACGATGAGATCAGCGGCGTAATCAGCGGCGATCTTCTTCACGTTCGGAAGCTCGTGCAGACACGGAGTGCACCACCCGGCCCAGAAGTCGAGGAGCACGATCTTCCCCTTGAGCTCGGACAGGGCGATCTCCTTTCCCTCTGCCGTCGTCCCCGAGAAATCCGGGGCGGGGAATCCCACCTCGAGCGGGAGCTTCTCCGGAACGTAGGTGTCGGACTCCTCGATCACGATACGCGCCCCGTCGGCGCTGATCGATTTCACGGCGTACACCGTGCCGCCGATGTTGAACGGTTCGGAAAGGTTGAACCGCTCGTGCGAGTCACGACTGGTGAGGAGCTCGCCGTCGCGATCGGTATCGATGAACAGCGTCCCGTTTTCGCGGTCGTCGTAGCGCCCATCAGTGTTCTCGTCCAGCACAGCGATCTTGTACTCCGTGTCCCTGAGCACGACCTTCCCGGTTCGGTATCCGCCCCGGAAGTAGACGAGGACCGTGGGGTAAGCCGGATCCCATACCGCGATGAGCGCGTACGGCTCGCGTCCGGAGATATAGGAGACGTCCAGCGAAAACATGGCGACGTGCTGGCCCGAGGTGTAGACCTTGGTCCACGCGACCGGGACGAAATCGCCGTCCCCGCTCAGGCGCACGTATAAATTGACGGTATCCCCGTCGCGGTACAAGAGGACAGGAAATCCCTGCCCGTTCAGCGGGATCACCCCGTAGCCCGGGTCCCCCGCGGCGCCGGACGGGAGCGCGACGTCCGCCGGTGGGGATGTAAGCCGGATCGCCTGGGGATGGAACAGCCCGGTCAGCTCAAGCACGTTGCTATCGTACGCGAGGTCGGCCTGTGCCGCCGCGGCAACGCAGGCGAATACAGTCAAGATAAAGATGGCTGAGATGAACTTCCGCATTTTCACTCCTCGTGGATCAAATCGCGCAGGCGCGCGATCGTGATATCCCGGCCGATGAGGGCGATCGTCTCGAACAGGCCCGGTCCGGCCCTCCGCCCGGTGACCGCCATCCGGCACGCGTGCCCCACGTCCTTGAGCTTTGCTCCGTGCGCGGCGAGCGTCTCCCGCATCGCTTGCTCCACCGCCTCCGGGGTGAACTCGGTCATCCCGGAAAACGCATCGATTAACGCTTCAATTAACTCCCGCTGCCGGTCGTCCAGCTCGATCTCCTCCTCGCGGTCGATCTCGACCGGGAACACGATCTCCAGCACCCGCGCCAGGTCGACCAGGGTCTTGCACCGGTGGCGGAGCCGCTCCACTGCCTGGGTGAGACGGTCACGATCGATCCCGCTCCACATTTCCTCGGTTACCTTCCCCTGCTCGCGCACGAACGGAGCGACGAGCTCGACGAGCCTTCCCGGATCGGCCGCCTTCATGTGCTGTTGGTTCAGCCAGTGGAGCTTCTCCTCGTCGAACACCGACGCGGATTTGCCGATGTGGTCGAGCGAGAACAGCTCGATCAGCTCATCGCGGGTGAAGAACTCCTGATCCCCGTGCGACCAACCGAGGCGGGCGAGGAAGTTCACCAGCGCCTCGGGGAGGAACCCGCGGCGGCGGTACTCGAGGACCGACGTCACCCCGTGCCGCTTGGATAGCCGGGTGCGATCCGGCCCGAGGATCATCGGGAGGTGGACGAAGTGGGGGAGCGGCTTTCCGAGTGCCTGATAGAGGAGGATCTGCTTCGGAGTGTTGTTCAGGTGGTCGTCGCCGCGGATGACGTGGGTGATCCCCATATCGGCGTCGTCGACCACCACCACGAAGTTGTACACGAAGCTCCCGTCGGAGCGGCGGATGACGAAGTCCTTGAGCTGAGAGTTCGGGTAGACGACGTCCCCAAGGAGATCGTCGTGCACGACCGTCTCCCCCTCGGTCGGGACGCGGAACCACCACGCTCCGTCCTTCTCGTACGCCGCATTCTGCGCCATCAGCGACTCCGCCGCGCGGAGGTGGAGCTCAGTGCGGTCGGTCTGACGGTAGTACTCATCCCAGTCGAGCCCGAGCCAGCGCATCGCCTCGAGGATCTGGGCGATCGACTCCTCGGTCGAACGGGCCCGATCGGTGTCCTCGATGCGCAGCACGAACGTCCCGTTGTTGTGGCGGGCGAACAACCAGTTGAACAGCGCGGTACGGGCCCCACCTACGTGCAGGTACCCGGTCGGGCTGGGGGCGAACCTCACTCTGATCGTCATCTTCACCTCTTCTTCGATTGGATGACCATTTTACCGGAATCGACCGCAAGCCCGCCAACCGTGGCTGGAGCGAGCTCGGGTCGTGCGAGCCAAGAGTCGATGCGGATATCCCACTCCGCTTGCGCGGAAGGGTCGGTCCCGTGCCCGGTCTCATCGTCGTAGAGCTCCTGCATCGCGGAGAGGGTGGAGAGGATCTGCGCGGCCGTCCCGTTTATCCTCTCCGACAGGGCATGCTTCGCTGCGTCCGCCGTCTTTCCCGTCGCCGAGACGCGGCACAGTTCAGCCCGGAGTCGGAGGGCGTAGACCTCGTTCAGGTCGAAATGGCGCTGCTCATGGTTGAGGAGGCCCCTGTTCTCCTTCCCCGGGACCACCCACGAGCCGTACGGATCCATCGTGTTCTCGACCGTGATCCCATCGATCCGTCCGGTCCAGCAGCTCCGGCTTGGATCGTAGGAGACGGTGTAGGCGACGTGCCAGGTCACCCGCATGTCGATCGACGCCGCTTCGAGCATCGGCTGAGACGGGGGAGCGCCACGGAAGTCGGCCCAGCGCAGCGGCTGGTTCACCGCCCATTGGATCCCGTCCGCCGCGAGGGGAAGGGAGACTAAACTCACAACGATAAAGAAAAAGACGACGCACGCACGCATCGCATCACCACCCTTCGAGCGGGAATGATACCCGAGCCCACCCGGGGTTGCGAGCCGGACGGGGTTGTCTAACCCACCCAGTTCTGTCATAATAGCTCCAAATGAGCCGGACGGGAAAAAAAGGAGGTGATCGGGCGTTTGAGTGATTCCCTGTCCGTCTGTAACTAAAAAGGAGGCGACATGAAGAAACGAGGGGTTATCGCCATCGTGGCCGTTTTGGCTTTTCTACTTGCCTTAACCGGTTGTACGTCCCTGTTCGGACCGCAGTCCAACCTTTCCTCATCCCCGCAGGCGGCCGATCAGGCAGGGAAGGATTACCTAGTGATGATGAAGGGGAACAGGCTCCCCGCCGATTTCGACCGAGAAGTGACGGCCGCTGGAGGAGCGGTGAAAGAGGAGTTCGCCACGATCGGGGCTGCGGTTGTCACCGCGAAGAGCGCAACGTTCGTGGACGAGATTGCCGCACTGCCCGCGGTTAAGTACGTCCTCCCTGATGTAAAGCTGAACTGGCTGCCGGGAGAGGATTACGTGAACGTCCTCCCGGCGGACCAGGCCGGACCGGCAGCGGGCGGGGTGGCGAGCCAGAGCATCGGGGACGATGAATGGTTCTTCAACGCCTATCAATGGAGCATGTTCGCGATCGATGCCCCCGCGGCGTGGGACGCCGGCTACACCGGAGCCGGGGTACGGGTGGCGGTCCTCGATTCCGGAATCGACTATACCCATCCCGATCTCGCTCCCAACGTGAATACCGCTCTCAGCACCTCGTTCGTCCCGTACGAGCCGTACATCGATGACGAGGCCGGACATGGAACGCACGTCGCCGGGATCATCGCTGCTGCCCACAACGAGTTCGGCTCAATCGGGGTCGCTCCGGACGCCGAGCTGGTGGCGGTGAAGGTGCTCGACCATACGGGAAGCGGAAACTTCAGCTGGCTCATTCAAGGGCTTCTCTACGCCAACGCCGTTGGGGCGAAGGTCATCAACATGAGCCTTGGGGCGTACCTCCCGCGGTCGGGGTTCATCACTGAGGATGGAACCAAGGTAGGGGCAAACGAGGTCGCCGGGTTGACCAGTCTCCTCACCCGCGTGATCGACTACGTGTGGCAAAACGGGACGTTCGTGGTGGCAGCAGCCGGGAACGATGCGGCGAATCTGACCGGCGACGCGAGCTGGATCTCCATCCCGGCCGAGTCGGGCCGCACGGTCTCCGTATCCGCGACCGGTCCGCAGGGATGGGGGATCGATCCGACGGTCAGCCTGGACACCCCGGCCTACATTTACACCAACTATGGGACCGGTGTCGATTACGCCGCCCCGGGCGGGAACGTGGATCCCTCCCTATATCCGGATGGTCCATGGTACTACGACCTCGTGTTCAGCACCTACCCCGGGGGATGGGCGTGGATGGCCGGGACGAGCATGGCCTCCCCCCACGTCGCCGGTATCGCAGCGTTGATCCTGCAGGCAACCCCGGGTGCCTCCCCGAACCGAGTGGAGAGCATTCTGCGCGGTAGCAGTGACGATCTCGGGAAGCCCGGACGGGATCCGTGGTACGGACTCGGTCGGGTGAACGCTGCCCAGGCGGTGAAGTAGCGATCAGATCTTACGTCGGGCGGGATAACCCGCCCGACGTTTTTTCTCTGATCAGACCTCTATTTCCTCCCAGTCAGTCTTGTGCTCCCGCAGAATCTCCACCCCTTCCACCAGCAATTCTCCCGCGGTGGTCAACTTGTCACCGCGGATGAAGTGGGCGCGGGACGCCTGGGTCCGCACCTCGTTGAACAGAACCGGATCGAACCGTGTACTCCGTTCGATCTCGCGCCAGTCGGTCCGTCCCTCCCGCTCGATCACTTCCACCATGGTGACGAGGAGCCGGAGGATGTGGGGGGTGACGTAGAACTTCATCTCATCAGGGACCGGAGAGATTCCGCGCTTGAACTTCTCCCCCGCCTCGGTGACGGAGTAAAGCCTCCCGGGGAGAGCGTCGACCAGCCCGTGGGCGATAAGCTTCCGCACTGCAGCAAGGACGCGCTCGCGCTCCGCGGACGGGAAGAGGGAGAGGAGCTTGTCCTCGAACATCCCGCGCCAGAGCGGCAGAGCGCCGAGCACCTTACCCTCGAACGCGGAGATCAACGGGAGACGCTCCATCTCCCCGGCGAGACGGGCGAACAGTCGTCCCGACTTGGTGGGGTATCCGTTCCCGACGAGCCCTTGCTCGACGGCCGTCTCCACCCATCCATCGTCGGGGGAGAGGTTCTCCATCCGCGTCGTGGTGATCGCCATCACCCCGGTAGAGAACACCGGCTTCATCCCGTGCTCCCTCCGATCCGCAAGCACCTTTCCGCCCCATTCGGTCAGCCGGTACACCAGTCCCCCTGGCTCGATCCGTTCGGAGTCAATGAGGCGGAAGCTCTCAAGGAGGTGGAGGCTGTATGCGACGTCCCACGCTGCCAAACCATCCCGCTTTCTCTCCACCTCCCTGCGTATCGTGTCGTAGGAAGGGATGAGATCCGGGTTCGCGCTGTGCCGCTTCCACAGCTGCTCAATCGTCTCCAACGTCAATAAGTCGACCTCTCCGAAGTCGACCGCGGGATTGATCGGGATGGATGCCAAGAACAGGAGCTCTGCCGCCGTTTGAAAATGGACCCCGGCCGGGAGGAGCTCAAGCTCATCGTTTATCGCCCCGATCGCCATCAGCCCTTCGCTCGCTTCGTCGGACAGCTCCTCCTCGAGGAGGTAGAACAGGAGCTCGGCGGTGATCGGGACGGTCGGGGCGGCTCCGGTCAACAGGCCGGCCCTGATCTGCTGCCCGGCTCCGGTGAGGGAGTAGTTGTTCCCCATCGGAAGGGAGAACGTGAGAAGGCGCATCGCCTCCAACTGGAATATCTCCTCGGTGGAGAGGGGAAGGAGTCCCTTCCTTCCCGGCCCGGGCGGGACCTTCCTGATCTTCTCGCACAGGCTTTTGGGAAGGAATACGTCGGGCTCGGCGATATTGTACGCCTCAAGCACGGACTCCGCTGTCGGGAGGAGTGTTCCATCCCGCATGAATCCCCGCCGGTCAAGCTCACGGGCGATGGTCTCCTGGTCCGCGGCGCTCCCCTGGGCGGCACGGACGACCTCGATCATGGAGATCACCTCCGAACCGATCCAGCGAAAGTCGTCGTCCCAATCGTCGATCGGGCCGGCGGAGCCGACGAACTCATCGAGCGCTTCCGCGATCAGCCACCCGGCCTGGGAGAGGACGAACTTGTCCTCCTCTTCGTAAACAAGCCCCGCCAGTTCGAGGTGATACAGGGATTCCAGGTCGGCATCGGTGAGTGAGTCCGCTGCCTTCTCCAGCTCCAGCCCTTCCTCCCATTTCGTGGCGATCCGAGTGATCAGCTTTGCATGCTTTTTCGTTACAATCATTCTATCTCCTTTTTCCCGTTTGGTGAACAACGCCGCAAGAAACCGCCGACTTCGAACCACCGGTTAATGTTATCCGCATTTTCCCCGAAAGGCCAAGGGGAGCATCAGAGGAAACTCAGTAGTGCTCCCATGGTGGCGATGTTCCCCACGGTGGTGAGAAAGACCACGGATGAGACAAGATCGGGGCGGCGGTTGTACTGGAGGGAGAGGATCAGGGAGTTCACCGCGGCCGGGGTACTCGCCTCCACGATGAGGACGGCACGGAGGAGACCGTGAATTCCCAACGCCGTGGCGAACCCGAACGCAAGGAGCGGCGGAACGATCAGCTTGGCCGCGGTGAGGGGGATCGCCTCCCGCCACAGGCCGCGCAACTGTACCTGCCCGAGCTGAATCCCAAGGAGGAGAAGCTGGACCGGGATCGCCGCCTGGGCGAGGAGCTCAATCGGTTCTCCCACCGGCAGCGGGAGCTCGGTCCCGGTTCCGCGCAGGAGGAGGGCGAGCCCAAACGCGTAGATCCACGGGACCTTCAGCAGGTTCACCGGAAGGCGCCAGAGCGGCATCCCCTTCCGCCACGACGCCGTCGCCACTCCAAACGTGATCTGAAACGCCATGTGGCCGAGGATGTACAGCAGCCCGAGCGCGAACCCCTGTTCTCCGAACGCGAACAGCAGGATCGGGAGCCCGTAGTTTCCGGTGTTGCTCAGAGACAGGGTGAGGACCGCCGCCGTCCGCGTCTCCCGATCGAGGTGAGCGGCGCGGGAACCGAGGTGGGCGAGCCCGAACAGGGTCCCGTGGACGAGGAAGACGAACAGGAGGACGGTGGCGAGCTCCCCGCCGGAAACCGGGCGGGTGTACAGGGCGTGGAAGATGAGGGACGGGGTGAGGATGTAGAACACGAGCTTGGTGAGGATCGCCGGGTCGCGGTTCACCAATCGACCGAAGAGGAACCCTCCCCCGGCGATGAGGAGGACGGGGAGGAGGACGTTCAGGAAGACCATCTCACCCCCTGCAGAACTCCCGCATCCGCTCCACGTACCGGCACGGGAGCTTGACCTTTCCCAACTGTTCTTTAACCGAATCGGGACCGTGGTCGTCCGATCCCCCGGTGAGGAGGAACCCATACTTCTCCGCCATGGCGCGGATCTCCTCCGGGGGGATGGACAGGGGGCGGGAGACGTCCTGGTACGGGTAGAAGACCTCGACCCCGTCCACCCCCTCCCCCTTGACCTGGGAGAGGAAATCTCCCCAGTCGGGGACGTCCATCAGGCAGGGATGGGGGATCGAGGTGAGGCCGCCTGCTCCGTGCACCGCGGCGGCCACCTCGCGGAAGTTTGGTTTCCTGATCGGGACGTAGCACGGCTTGTCGCTCCCGATCAGGGTGTCGAACGCCTCCCGCGTGGTGGTGACGATCCCCTTCTGCACCAGAATCCTGGCGAGGTGTGGCCTCCCGATGCTCCCGGCGGCGAGCCTTCGCACCTCGTCGATCTCTATCCTCGCCCCGGTCACCTCGCGGCAGCGGGCGACCATCTCCTCCATCCGGGCGTCCCGCGCCCGTCGCATGCGGGAGAACAGCTCCACGAGCGCGGCGGCGCGGGGATCGATGAAGTATCCGAGGAGCTCGCCGCGGATCCCGTCGAAATCGACCTTGAACTCCGCCCCGGTGATCACCTCGATTCCGTTGCGAAACTGAGTCGGGCGCGTGAGCTCAGGCGAGATCGTATCGTGATCGGTCACCGCGATGATGGAGAGCCCGACCGCGGCGGCGCGGGTGACGAGCCGGTCGATCGTCTGCGTCCCGTCCGAGGCGGTGGTGTGAAGATGGAGGTCGGCGTAGCACGCCTTCATGTGAACCTCGTTTCCAGTTCCCGTACGATCTTGGCCGCGGCGTTCCCGTCACCGTAGGGATTCCTTGCTTCACGCATCCGGGCGGAGGCGGCGGGATCGGACAGGATCTCTTCCGCTGCCGCGACGATCCGCTCCGGGTCGGTCCCCACCAGCCGCGCCGCCCCGGTTTCCAGTCCCTCGGTCCGCTCGGTCCTCTCCCGCAGGACGAGGACCGGGACGTGGAGGGCCGCCCCTGCCTCCTGGATCCCGCCCGAGTCGGTGAGGATCAGGGCCGAGTCCGCCATCAGGTGGACGAACGAAGCGTAGTCAGGCGGGTCGATCAGCGTCACCCGCTCCGCCCCGGAGAGCTCATCCCGGACGACCCGGCTCACGTGTGGATTGGGATGGACGGAGTAGACGATGGTGATCTCGCGGTTCCGCTCTGCGAGCCGCCGCAGTCCGCGGCAGATCCGGGCGATCCCGCCGGAGAAGCTCTCGCGGCGGTGGGCGGTGACGAGGACGATCCTCCCGGGAAGGTCGAAGCGAATACGGGGTGGGACGCTCTTCCGCACGTAGAGGAGGGCGTCGATCTCCGTGTTCCCGGTGACGACGATCGACTCGTCCGAGATCCCCTCGGCCAGCAGGTTTCGGCGCGCGGCCGCGGTCGGAGCGAACAGGAGGGCCGCGATCCGGTCGATCAGGCGGCGGTTCATCTCCTCGGGGAACGGGGCGTACGGATCGCCGGTGCGCAGCCCCGCCTCGACGTGCACCACCGGGATGCGGGAGTAATAGGCGGCGAGCGCACCGACGAACGCGGTCTGGGCGTCCCCTTGAACGATCACCAAATCGGGTTGCTCCTGGCGCAATACCGGCTCGAATCGGGCCAGGGCCGTCCGGGTAACGTAGAACAGGCTCTGTCCCGGGACCATCACTCCCAGGTCGTGATCGGGGACGATGGAGAAGACCGTGAGGGCCTGGTCGAGGAGGGCACGATGCTGCCCGCTCGTGCACACGATCGGCACGAATCGCGGGTTTTCCCTGAGATTGAGGATAACCGGAGCGAGCTTGATCGCCTCCGGGCGGGTGCCGAAGAAGAGGAGCACCTTCAGCGGCTCAGCCAATCGACGACCTTTCTCATCCCCTGTTCGAAGCTCATCTCCGGAGAGAACCCGAGGACGGTCCGAGCGCGGGAGATGTCGAGCCTGCTCTCCATCAGCTCTCCGGGGCGCGGGTCACCGTACACCGGATCCCCCGCGAACCCGACGATCCCGGCGAGCATGCGGTAGAGTTCGTTCACCGAGGTCGATACCCCGGAGCCGATGTTGAACGCCTGATCGTCCGGGGTACGCGGTACCGGCGGCCCGGCGAGGAGGTAGTCGATCGCACGCAGGTTGGCGTTCACCACGTCGCCCACGTAGACGTAATCACGCACCTGCTCCCCGGTTCCGAAGATCGTCGGCGCAGCCCCGGACAGGAGGGCGCCGGCGAAGATCGAGACCACTCCGGCCTCCCCCTTCGGGTCCTGACGCGGGCCGTACACGTTCCCATACCGGAGCGCCACCGCAGGCAGTCCGAACGTCCGGCGGTAGACGAACATGTAGTACTCCACCGCCGCCTTCGCCGCTCCGTACGGGCTGATCGGAGCCTTCACCGCCGTCTCCGGCGCCGGTTCCGGGGTCTCCCCGTAGATCGCCCCGCCGGAGGAGGCGAAGATGAACCCCCGCGCCCCGTGCCGCACCGCCTGTTGCAACAGGACGATCGAGCCGACGACGTTCACCGTCGCGTCGAACGCCGGGTCATCCACCGAGCGGCGGATGTCGATCTGGGCGGCATGGTGGTTCACGATCTCCGGGTGAAACTGAGCGAAGGCACGGTCGACCGCGGCTACATCCCGGATATCAGCGTTGGAGAACAGCGCCTTTGGGTTCAGGTTTTGCGCCTTGCCGGTGGAGAGGTTATCTATGACCAACACCTCGTGTCCGGCGGAAATGTAGGAATCGACGAGATGGGACCCGATGAACCCAGCCCCGCCTGTCACTGCAATCCGCATCTTACCCCCTTTCCGATCTTGACTAAGAGAGCCTACTCCGAACCGGTCCCTTGTTCAAGATGGGTCAGCGAGGCGGATCTACTGGTCCAGCTCCTTGCGCATGAACACCTGCGCTCCCAGGCGCTTGAACCCGAGGCGGCGGTACAGGTTGATCGCCGGGTTCTGTTCGGAGACATCGAGGAGGACTCCGGTCCGACCGAGCTTTTTCGCGAGGTCCTCGCACGCGCGGATGAGGGCGCTTGCGATCCCCTGCCCGCGGAACGCCTCATCGACGGCGAGGTAGACGAGCTGGATCGTCTTGCGCGCCTCGGGGAAGACGAACTCGGACTCCTCCTGCTCCAGGTCCTTGCACAGCGCGAACCCGACCACCTCTCCGTCCTCGGCGGTGGCGACGAACCCGGCCCAGCCCGGGCGCGCCAGATGCTCTCGCACCCAGCCGCACGCGTCCGGGGCCGGGATCCCGCGGAAGATCGTGGTCGAAATCGGCTCGAACAGCCGGGCGAGGCGGGCGACCGCCTCGGCGTCATCCTGTTCCATTGCGCGGATTGTGTACCGTCCCATCGCCTTCCCCTTCACTGCGCTGTATGTTCCATTAAATGACGGATCGGCGCGAAAGTCAACCGGTCCGGTCCGGGTCGACGTAGGCGGCGACGATCTCGCCGATGACGATCATGTGATGATCATCGTTGTCGTAGTACTTTTCGCGGACGTCGGGGGCGGAGAAGTCCCCCTTCTCCAGTTGCTTGCGCACGATGATCCGACACTCGTAGTACAACGCGCATCCGTCGATCACCGGGGTGGCGACCCGCATCCCCGGGCGGAACGCGATCCCGCACGCCGCCGCCTTGTCCATGTCCCTTCCCGAGTTGTGACCGCAGAAATCGAGCGCGGCGGCAAGGTCACCATTCTTGGGAACGCTGACGGTGAAGCTCTCCTCCCGCAGCAAGCAGCCGTGGGTGTAGCGCGAGCGGCGCACGAGGACGGTGAACGTCGGGATGCTCCAGATCCGCCCGACCGCGCCCCAGCCGATCGTCATCGGGTTCGCTCTTCCAGCCTCGTCACGGGCGACCAGGAACGCGCCGTTTCCGGCCAGCGCCCGTTCCAACAGCTCCGTGCGTTCGTGCCATGCTATTTGTTTCATCTCACTCTCCCTTCAACCATCCGGTTTCGACCTCCTCTGGGGTTATGAACAGAGGAACGTAGGGCTTGATGTCGAGGAGAGGGGTGCCGTCGATGATGTCGAGATCGGCGATGCGCAGGATCCTTCCCTCCACCCCGAGCAGCCGCACCGTGGAGACCCCGATCGGATTCGGGCGGTGCGGGGCGCGGGTGGCGAACAGCCCGCGCAGTCCCTCCCGGTGCGGGGTGGTGACGCGCAGCCGGTATCCGACCGCGCGGTGAAAGTGACAGATCAGGGTGATGTGGCTGAACCCATCGAGGTCGGCGAGCCCGTCGGCAAACCCAGGAAATACCTCGACTGTCCCCTCCACCCCGCGGCCGAAGCACGGCTGGAACGGGACCCCGTACGGCTCCTTGTACGGAGAGTGGACGATCCCGATCGGTCGGTAGCAGATCCGTTCTTCCATCACACCTCCGGGCTCTTGCGCTTCGAGTAGTAGTGGATGTCGTCGTGGCGGAGGTAGCCGAGCGCGGCGAAGAACTCCTGCGAGCTTGTGTTCCAGTCCTCGATCAGGCAGGTGACGATCTCGATCCCCATCTCCTCCAACCGTCGTTCCACCTCGCGGACGAGCCGCGTCCCGATCCCGCGGCGGCGGTAGTCGGGGTGGACGGCGAGCCGGTTGATCCATCCCTTGCGCCCGTCGTGCGTCCCGAGGACCGAGCCGACGAGCCGCCCGTCCTCCTCGGCAACGAGGAAGATCGAGCATCCGCCGGAAAGCTCGCGGGCGATGTGGGCCAGTGAATCGCGCCCGCGCGGGCGGTGGGACAACCCGGCCGCGTTCCACAGCGCGATCAACGCGTCGTAATCGTCGATACGCAGGGCACGTATCTCGATCATTCCCCTCCCTTCAAATGCTTATCGAACCAAGCGATGATCTCCTCCAGGCGGCGCAGGCGGTGCTTCGGCTTGCCGGTGCGCGACAGGTCGTGGTTCTCGCCGCGGAACATGACCAACCGCGCCTCGGTCCCATGGTAGCGCAGCGCGGTGAACATCTGGATCCCCTCGGCGATCCAGCAGCGGTAGTCCTCCTGGGAATGGATGAACAGCGTCGGGGTCCTCGCCCGGTCGGCGTAGCGGAGCGGGGAGTGCCACCACAGCTTCCGCCCGTCGTCCTGCCACGGGGTGGCGCCGATCTGGTCGTAGTTGAAGAAATAGCCGATGTCGGTGGTGCAGAACTTGGAGATCCAGTTGGCGATCGAGCGCTGCGAGCACGCGGCCTTGAACCGGTCGGTGTGGCCGATGATCCAGTTGGTCATGAACCCGCCGTAGGAGCCGCCCATCACCCCGAGGCGGTCAGGGTCGATCTCCGGGAACCGGGCGATCGCCGCATCCAGGATCGCCATCAGATCGTCGTAATCGATTGTTCCGTACCTGCCGCGGATGTCGGCGAAGGCGTTCCCCCGTCCGGACGAGCCGCGCGGGTTGCCGAACACGATGATGTAGCCCCGACCAGCGAGCAACTGCATCTCGTGGATGAACACCTCGCCGTACACCGTCTTTGGTCCACCGTGGATGGCGAGGATGGTCGGGTATTTCACGCTCCGGTCGCAGTCCGGCGGGCGGATGATCCACGCGGCGAGCTCGGTCCCGTCCGCGGTGGTGACGGTGAACCGCTCCGGGGCGGACACCGCCCTTCCGGCGAGCGCCTTCTCGTTCAGCGCGGTCAGCCGCCGCTCGGTCCCGTTGTCGAGCGTGTACAGCTCCTGCAGCTTCCCCGGGCGGAGCGCGACGTAGACGAGCCGACCGGCGCGGGCATCGAATGCGTCGATCGAGCCCGGGGCCTCGACCGCGCGGGTGATCTCCCCGTCCGGCGTGATGCACTCGAGGTAGCAGGAATCGTCCTCGGTCACGGTCACGTAGATCACATCCCCGGCGACGCGCAGCGTCGGCCCGCCGCCGTGACGGACATCGGAGTTGACCGAATTGCCGGTCGACCGGTCCCATCCCGGGGTGAGGGACGAGTGCGTCCCGGATTCGAGTTCGAACACCAGCACCTCGGGGTTCTCGTTCAGGCCGTAGGCCTTCATGTCAGTCCCCAGGGCGACGACGCGGTCGTCTCCGAGAAACCGCGGTCCGGAGAGCTCCAGCTCATCCTTGGACAGGCACGTGCGCGCGCCGGTGGCGAGATCGAGGACCCACAGCTCGTCGGTGAGCCCGGCCTTGTCCGTGAAATCCTTCCCCGCATAGGCGATCTTCGTCCCGCGCGCGTCGAACCCGGCGACGTCGAACGCCCCGGACACGAGCTCCTCGTCCTTGTTCGTCTCCGGATCGAATACGAACAGGTGGCGGCGGCGCTTGTTGGTGAACCCCACCCCGTTCGCCCAGAACGGGATCTCGTCCAGGACCTCGTAGTCCTCATCGCCTTCCTGGGTTTCGTAGAGCGGGACGCGCGCTGAATAGAGAAGACGGCCGTCTTCCAACAGGTCAAGCGACTCGACCTTATGCGGGATCTCCCCGATCCGCTCCGCCTCGCCCCCGTCGATCCTGATCCGATAAACCGGGCTTACGTCCTTTTTATCCTTCTCCTCCCGCCGCGAGATGAACAGGATCGCTTTCGAATCAGCGCTCCAAACGAACGGGCCGTCCTTGCCCGAGGTCGTCAGCCGCCTCACCGCGCCGTCCTCGAGCCGCACGAGGTAGATGTCACTCGCGTAGTCGTTCTCCTCCTCCCGCGCCCGCTTGACGATAA
The DNA here is from genome assembly GCA_021159055.1 of Candidatus Bipolaricaulota bacterium. Classification (NCBI taxonomy): domain Bacteria; phylum Candidatus Bipolaricaulota; species Candidatus Bipolaricaulota bacterium. The sequence continues at coordinate 36,680 of JAGGSO010000132.1, forward strand.
ATGCCGCCAGTTCACCGTCCGGTGAGATCCGCACCCCGGACAGAAACCGATACGTCAGGAGATCGTTGGTCGTGATCTTCTCCATTCTCCCTCCTTTCCCGGTGATCTTACCGCCCGCAACCCGCCTCTCCCAGTCCGACTTGAAACAGCAGGCCGAACGGCTAATATATCGAGCCCGATATATCGGATCCAAAGGAGACGAAAATGCAGCGCGGTTTTTTGCGGATTTACCTGTTGAAGCTGATCGAGGAAGCGGGAGAGGAGGGGATCTCCGGCTACTCCCTGATGAAGCAGATCGAAGAGCGGACCGGGTTCTGGCGACCGTCTCCGGGCTCGATCTACCCGCTCCTCGGAGCGCTGGAAGAGGCGGGGGTGATCGAGCACCGCGCCGAAAAGGGCAAGAAGGTCTACTTCCTCACCGACAAGGGACGGGCCGGGCTCGCTCAGGCCAAGGCAGTGAAGGAGGAGACGATGGAGGGGGTGCGCCGGTCGATCCGGGTATTAGGGGAGCTGTTCGGGGAGGATGTTGTCGATGATCTGTCCGCGCACCTCGAACGGCGCCACCGTCTCCTCCCATCCGGCCTCCGGAGTGCGCTCTCCGAACTGCACCTCCTTCTCGGGGACATTCTTTCTCAGGAGCTTCCTCCGAAGAAAGCGGAGAGGATCGAACGGATAATACGGCAGACGATTGAGGAGTTGAGAGATGAAAAACGCGATTGAAGTGGAGAACCTGGTGAAGGTGTACAAGAACGGAGTGCGGGCCGTGGATGGGATCTCGTTTCAGGTGCAAACCGGGGAGATATTCGGGTTCCTCGGTCCGAACGGAGCGGGAAAGTCGACGACGATCAAGGTGCTGGTCGGCCTCCTCAACCCGACGGACGGGGTCCTGCGGATCAACGGGGTCGACATCCGCCGCCATCCGGCGGAGATCAAGCGGGCGACCGGGTACGCCGCCCAGGAGACGGCGATCGACGATCGGCTGACCGGGTGGGAGAACATCACCCTCCAGGGCCGGTTCTACCACCTCTCCGGCCGGGAGATCCGCGCCCGGGCGACCGAGGTCCTGCAGATGTTCGACCTGTACGAGCGACGGAACGACCTGACCGAGACTTACTCCGGCGGGATGCTCAAGCGGCTCGACATCGCGTGCGCTCTCATCCACCGCCCTCAGATCCTGTTCCTCGACGAGCCGACCCTCGGCCTCGACGTCCAGACGCGACAGACGATCTGGCGCTACATCGAGCAATTGCGGGCCGAACACGGGATGACGATATTCCTCACCACCCACTACATGGAGGAGGCCGACTCTCTGTGCGATCGGGTGGCGATCATCGATCACGGAAGGATTATGGCCCTGGACGGACCCGGTGCCCTCAAGTCGCAGATCGGCGGGGACCTTGTCACTGTGAGGTTTGCTGGCGATGTCGGGAAGGTAAATATGCTCCTAGACGTCATCCGCGGCCTCCCCAGGGTACGAGAGGTCAATGCGGGGGAGGACGGCATCCATCGCATTGTGGTGGAACAGCATGGCGACCAACTGGTTCCCGAGATTGTCCGGGTGGCAAACGAGCATGCTGTGGAGGTCCAGTCCATCCGTCTCAAGCGCCCCACGCTGGATGACGTCTATCTTCACTTCACCGGACATGAGATCCGCGAGGAAGAGGGAAACCGTGAGGCACAGGTCAAGGCACGTAGGATGAAGAGCAGAGCGAGGAGGTGAGCAGATGACGATCTTCGCTGATACTTGGTACGTAGCAAAGCGCGAGATGATAAAGTTCTTCCGGGCGCGGGTGAGGCTCTTGGTCTCTCTGATTCAGCCAGTGATCTGGCTCGGCCTCATGGGAAACATAATGCAAGGTTTGACAAGCAACCCGATGGTCGCCGAGACCTTCGGCACGAGTAACTACCTGGCGTTCATGACCCCAGGGATCATCATAATGACCACCCTGATGGGGGGAATCTCTGGCGGGATATCGATCGTGTGGGACCGAAGGATCGGATACCTGGAGAAGCTGATGGCTGCCCCGATCCACCGCGGGGCGATCCCGTTCGGAAAGGTGCTCGCCATAATGCTCCAGAATGCGATCCAGGTGCTGGCGATCATCATCATCGCTGTCCTGTTGGGGGTGCGTTTCCAATCCGGATTCTGGGGGATCATTCCCACCCTCTTAATAGCGATGCTCTTCGGCGGGGTCCTGAGCAGCTTGGCCCTTTCGCTCGCCGCGTCTATAAAAACGATGGAGACGCTGATGGCGATCGTCAACTTCCTCATGATGCCGCTCATGTTCACGAGCAACGCCATGTTTCCGACTACGCTGATGCCAAGCTGGCTGGCGACGATCGCCAAGATCAACCCGGTCACCTATGCCGTCGGTCCGATCCGGGAGCTCGTCCTCCACGGTTGGAACTGGGGGAAGATCCTCCCCGGAGCGGGGGTTATCCTCGGGCTGCTGCTCGCATTCATGCTCGTGAGTCAGATCGTCTTCCAGCGTGCAACGAGCGAGTGAAGAGCGTCCATTCGTACCGGCGGGGCTCGTCCCCGCCGGGGAGCGAAATCGCCCTCCCGTCGTCGACGGAGGTGTAGCGGCGGGCCCTGTGCCCGCCGGTTTGTAGGGGCGGGTTTTGAAACCCGCCCCCTACGTCCCATGTCAAAATTGACACCTCTATCGGCGTCTGTTATAAATGTCACGGAGGACGGTCCGATGAATCACCAGGATGAGCCGATCACCAAACGCGATCTTGAGGAAGTTAAG